>CAJTZH010000023.1 GCA_910584325.1 uncultured Lachnospiraceae bacterium
TCTGCATGTGGTCATCCATCCGGTTCATATCATTGACGGACTGTTGTACTTTGTTATTGCTGTCCTCAAGATGGTCTGTTGTATTATTTACCAAGTTCATCAATTCCGATATGCTTAATTGAAGTTCTGAAACGTATTTAACAACCGTTTCTGCTGAACGTGTGGTGTTGCTTGAAAGTTCTTTGACCTGATTTGCAACGACTGCAAATCCCTTGCCGGCTTCACCTGCTCTTGCTGCCTCAATTGAGGCGTTCAAGGCAAGAAGACCGCTTTGGTTGGCAATCTTTTTAATCATGTCAATAATATTGGTGACTTCTTCAATCTTCTCGTGAAAATCCTGTACCTTGTCGTTGATACTTCTGATTTCGGTTACGGATTCCTTCACGGAGGAGATGGTGTTGTTCATGTTGGCTACACTGTTCTGTGATACCTGTATGGCGGTCTGTGTAGCGTCTTTAATGTAGCTTACTTCATCGGAAATGCGTGTAGTGGAAGATTCAAATTCCTTACTGGAGTCAGCCATCTTTTGGATTGCACTGCTCTGTGAGGTAACGTGTTCCATCATTTCCATTACAAGGGAACTGTTTCCAATCTGTTCCATTGCCTCATTCATTCGCATAACAAAATTGTTATTGGTACGCTTAAATGCAATTACCAAATCGTTGACTTTCTGACCACACAGGGGATTACTGAAACTTTCCGGTTCGACGGGGGTGTAATCGCCTGCGATAATGCGGTCCATCGCCTCCATTAATAATTGATTATCAGCGGCGTCATTTACAGAGTTGTTTTTTTTCTTAAACATAATGATACCTGCCTTTTCTCAATGGTTTTGTGACTATACTCATTATAACAAAAAGCGCGCTTTTTTTCAACACATACTTAAATGGCTGTTACAATATTCGCGAACGCAGGTTACATCTGTTGAAAACCAGTCAGGAACAGGAAACTGTCCGGCTTCATCCGTCCCCGTAAATTCCACCTCCGCAAGAACGAGTCCCGCGTGATGTCCTTCAAAAATGTCGAGTTCAATGGTATATTGTTCCAAGTAAGGAATTTCGTATCGTTTTTTGGTGATGATGATACCATCGGATTTCTGGCGCAGATGTAAATAGCTTTCTTTATCCAGCGGCAGATTATATTCTTCCCTGACAAGAAAGCCTTTGGACTTATATGTAAGATAATATGCATCGTTATCCTGTCGTATGCGGACTACCGGTTCTGTGTTTAAATAGGCCTGCTCAATTTGTCTGCAGTGATATTGGCTTAAATCGTCAGGGATTTGTTTTACTAAAAATTTTCGTTCAATTTCCATAGCTGCCTCCAAGTGTTGTTTTGTTTGCAATTTCTTTGTTTTACTGATAACATTATTATATATGATTTATAAATTATTGAAAAGAATGAAACGGAGGGTTTGAGATGGCAAAAGCATATGTATTTCTTGCGGACGGCTTTGAAACGGTAGAGGCGCTGGCAGTGGTTGATATTTTGAGGAGAGCCGGTGTGGAGACTGTTACGGTGGGTGTTTCGCAAAAGAGCGAGATAATCAGCGCGCAAAACATTACGGTGAGAGCGGACAGGATGCTGGATGAGGAAGATTATACAGACGCAGATATTGTATTTTTGCCGGGCGGTATGCCGGGAACGCGAAATCTTGAGGCGGACGAAAAAGTTTTAAATATTGTAAAAAAACAATATGAATCCGGTAAAATTGTCACGGCAATTTGCGCGGCGCCAAGTATTCTGGGACATCTGAATATTTTGCAGGGAAAGAAGGCAACCTGTTATCCGGGTTTTGAAAAAGATTTGTATGGAGCAAAACTGATGACAGAACGTGTTGTGGAGGATGGAAATGTGATTACAAGCAGAGGAATGGGAACAGCGGTCGATTTAGGGCTGGCGCTTGTGGAAAGGCTTTTGGGCAGAGAGGCGTCAGAAAAGATTGCGTCAGGGATTCAGTACCGTTAAGAAAAAGGAACTGCCGCCTACAATATTCAATCTTGTAGACGGCAGTTCGTTCCTTTTACTTATTTGATAGGAAACTGTATTATAATTTCACTATCCGGTTTAGGATTATTACTTGCCTGAAGACATCTGCTCTTCCTGCTTCTTAATCATCTTTCTTACCATTTCGCCACCGATTGAACCGGCTTCACGAGATGTTAAGTCACCATTGTAACCCTCTTTTAAGTTCACACCAAGTTCAGATGCAACTTCCATCTTAAACTTATCCATTGCTCCCTTTGCTTCAGGTACAGATGTTTTGTTCTTGCTTGTCATGTCATTTCACCTCCGCTAATGAATCGAACTGTCAGACTTCGTCCTGTCTGACTATTTATTTTAATCAGATAAGCAACGTTCATTGCTTATCTGCAATGTTCATCACTTATCTTGGTATTATTATGGTTCATATGAGGAAAAATATAATGGCAATTTGTAGCAATAAATGTTAGAATAAATTTGTTTTGATAATAGAAGATTTTAAAGGGGAGTTCATGAAAAGAATCAAAAATTTTGTTTCAATTATAGTATTTTTGCTTTTGATGTTTTTTATCAATGAAGTGTTACGATATTTGTTAATTGACGATTCCGCTTCGCTGACACGTCTGATGATGCATGAATTTTATACGGAGGAGGAAAATATTGATATCTTGTTTTTGGGGTCTTCTCATTGTTATCGTTCTCTTAATCCGCAAATTACGGATGAAATTTTTCAAAAAAATACGTTTAACGCGGGAAGTTCTCTGCAGGGGCTGGATGCTTCCTATGCGTTATTGGTTGAGGCAGGGAAAGAAAACCGACTTGAGGAAGTTTATGTTGAAATCTTTTACGGGATAACAAAAGAAGTTTATAGTGAAAGAAATGATTTGACGGCTACGTATTTAATTTCTGATTATATGAAACATGGGTTAAACCGCATTGCGCTCATTATGAATGCAGGCCCGTCCTGTCATTTTATGAACGGTTTTGTTTTAGCGAGGAGAAATGCGGATAAAATATTGGATATGACGTGGATAACGGACATTCTTTCCAAAAAGAAAAAAACAAAATACCGGAATTATGAATATGATTTCGGGTATGAGGGGAAAGGATTTGTCGGCAGTAATATTTACATGACGCAGGAGGAACTGGTTCTTGGGGAAAGACCGGAGGAACTGACTGAAGAAATTATTTCGGAGGACAGTCGTAAATATATTGAAAAAATTATCCGGTATTGTGAAAGAAACCATATAAAACTCACATTCTTCTCTGCACCTATGCATGATTTTGTGGTGCTGTCCCAGGATGGATATGATGTATTTACACAGCAGATGCGAAAATTGACGGATAATACTGCGTCAGGATATCTGGATTTTAATCTGTGTGAGCAAAGGATTATGGATTTGCAGGAAGAGGATTTTCTGGATATGCATCATCTCAATTCAAAGGGAGCGGAAAAGTTCAGCAGATTTTTTGCAGAATATTTTAATAACGAGAATCAGGGCGTTGTTATTTATGATTCACGTGCGCAGAAATTTGCGGATATGCAGGCGCAGGCTGTAGGATTAATTATAGAGGAAACAGGAAAAGGCGACAGTATGCTTTTTTATGAAATTACTCCGGTTCTAAGTAAATCGCGGGCAATGGAATATCAGATTAGCGTTTATCCGGCAGAAGGAGATGAGAAATACCTGCAGGAGTGGAGTGAAAATACTTCTTTTGCGCTGCCTGCAGGAGAACACGGCGTACTGATAGTAGAATACAGAATGGCAGGTGCAGATGGCGAGGTCAGATTTATCAAAAAAGAATACTGAGTTTGTCTTTACATTTATAAAACGAGTGTGCTATAATAGCATGATGTGTACGTGTGCATTGACGCGTGAACAATAATAAAAATGAATGAATCGCATATACATTTGCAAGGAGGAAGTTTGAATGGGTTTTCAGGTTGAAAATTTAGAAGAAAAGAACATGGTGAAATTGACAATATCGGTTTCGGCAGAAGAGTTTGAGAAAGGTATGCAGAAAGCATACGAAAAGAATAAGTCTAAGATGAACGTACCGGGCTTTAGAAAAGGTAAAGTTCCAAGACAGATGCTTGAAAAACTGTACGGTCCGTCTGTATTTTACGAAGACGCTGCCAACGCACTGATTCCTGATGCGTACGCAGGCGCGGCGGAAGAGAGTAAGCTTGATATTGTTTCACAGCCTGAAATCGATGTTACACAGATTGAAAAAGGCAAGGAATTTATCTTTACGGCAACGGTTGCAGTGAAACCGGAAGTAAAGCTTGGTGAATATAAAGGTGTTGCAATCGAAAAAGTGTCCGTAGAGGTGACGGAGGAAGAAGTTGCGGCAGAACTTGACAGAACAAGAGAGCAGAATTCCAGAACTGTTACGGTTGAAGGAAGACCTGTGGCAGATAAGGATGTTGCCGTTATTGATTTTGACGGTTATGTGGACGGTGTGGCATTTGAGGGCGGAAAGGGAGAGAATTATTCCCTTACAATCGGTTCACATTCGTTTATTGACACATTTGAAGACCAGTTAATCGGTAAGAATGTGGGCGACGAAGTGGAAGTCAACGTAACGTTCCCTGAAGATTATCATGCAGAGGAACTCAAAGGCAGACCTGCAATGTTTAAAGTAGTCATAAAGGAAATCAAAGCAAAAGAACTGCCGGAACTTGACGATGAATTTGCGCAGGATGTTTCCGAATTTGATACATTAGAAGAATATAAGGAAGACGTTAAGAAAAATCTTATCGAGCGAAGAACAAAGAATGCGGAGCGGGAAAAGGAAGCAAGAGCGGTAGAAAAGGCGGTAGAAAACGCGGAGTTTGACGTGCCGGAAGCGATGATTCAGTACCAGGTGCGCCAGATGGCGGAAGAATTCGCGCAGAGAATGGCGCAGCAGGGCATGTCTATCGAGCAGTATATGCAGTATACGGGCATGACGCCGGATAAGCTGTTTGACGATATGAGACCGGAAGCCGAGAAGAGAGTAAAGAACGGTCTCGTTCTGGAAGCAATCGCTGCGGCAGAGAAGATTGAGGCGACGGACGAGGACTTTGAGGAAGAATTAAAGAATATGGCTTCCATGTATCAGATGGATGTTGAGAAGATAAAGGAACTGCTTGACGACGCGACAGCGGAGCAGATGAAGAAGGATATTGCCATTAATAAGGCAGTGAAGCTTGTCGCAAAAGAAGCGAAGGAAGTTTAAACAATACTTAATTGAAATGAGGTAATGGTAGTTATGAGTTTAGTACCTATGGTCATTGAACAGACAAGCAGAGGAGAAAGGTCTTTTGATATATATTCAAGACTTTTAAAAGAACGTATCGTCTTCCTTGGAGAAGAGGTCAATGAGACAACGGCAAGCCTTGTGGTAGCGCAGCTTCTTTTCTTGGAATCAGAGGACCCGGGAAAAGACATTAGCTTGTACATTAATAGTCCGGGCGGTTCTGTTACGGCAGGTATGGCAATCTATGACACAATGCAGTATATCAAGTGTGATGTGTCAACCATTTGTATCGGCATGGCAGCCAGCATGGGCGCGTTTCTTCTTTCAGGCGGCGCAAAAGGAAAGAGAATGGCGCTTCCGAATGCGGAGATTATGATTCATCAGCCTCTTGGCGGCGCACAGGGTCAGGCAACCGATATTAAGATTGCCGCGGAACACATTCTTAGGACAAAAGAGAAATTAAACAGGATTTTATCCGAGAATACGGGAAAACCGTTGGATATTATTGCACAGGATACGGAGAGGGATAACTGGATGACAGCGGAACAGGCGGTAGAATACGGTCTGATTGATGATGTTATCACGAAAAAGAAATAAAACTTATCAGGGGAGTGTCTTATCTCCCCTTTTTGCGATTTTTTGATGTGGGAGGAATTAGTTTTGGCAGGTAAGAAAATGGATGATGTATTGAGATGTTCATTCTGTAATAAGACACAGGACAAGGTGCGCAAATTAATTGCCGGACCGAACGGAACATATATATGTGACGAATGCGTAGATGTCTGCGCCGAAATTCTTGCGGAACAGTATGAAAGTGAAGAGCAGAGCACAGGAGCGGATTTGGGGATTAATCTGTTAAAGCCTGTTGAGATAAAGGACTTTCTGGACGAGTACGTTGTAGGACAGGAAGATGCAAAGAAGGTTCTTGCCGTATCGGTATACAATCACTATAAGAGGATTCTCGCAAAGTCGGACGACGACGTGGAATTGCAGAAGAGTAATATTCTGATGTTAGGACCGACCGGTTCAGGCAAGACGTATCTCGCGCAGACTTTGGCGAAGCTTCTGAATGTTCCGTTTGCTATCGCGGATGCAACGTCGCTTACGGAAGCAGGATATGTCGGGGAGGATGTGGAAAATATTCTTCTCAAAATTATCCAGGCGGCAGATTATGATATTGAGAGAGCGCAATACGGCATTATATATATTGACGAGATTGATAAAATCAGCCGTAAAGGCGAAAATGTATCGATTACAAGAGATGTGTCGGGAGAGGGCGTACAGCAGGCACTTCTTAAAATTCTTGAGGGAACGGAGGCATCTGTTCCGCCGCAGGGAGGAAGGAAGCATCCGCATCAGGAACTGCTGCATATTGACACGACCAATATTCTATTTATCTGCGGTGGTGCGTTTGACGGTTTGGAGAAGATTATCGAGAGTAGAATAGAGACGAAATCAATGGGATTCAATGCGGATATTGTGAGCCGTGATGAGAAGAATGTAGGAGAACTGTTCCATAAGGTTATGCCGCAGGATTTGATTAAATTTGGTCTGATTCCGGAATTTATCGGACGTGTGCCGGTTACGGTATCACTGGATTCGCTGGATGACGAGGCATTGGTTCGTATCTTGTCAGAGCCGAAGAATGCTATTACAAAGCAGTATAAAAAGCTGTTTGAACTGGATGAAGTGGCATTAGACTTTACCGAGGATGCGCTTCGTGCCATTGCGAAAAAGAGTTCGGAGAGAAAGACGGGAGCCAGAGGACTGCGGGCAATTATGGAAGAAGTTATGATGGACGTTATGTTTATTATTCCTTCCGACGATGCGGTTGCAAGGTGTGTTATTACGAAAGAAGCGGTGGAGGGAACGGCGGAGCCGGAGCTGTTTTACCGTACGGATGATGTAGAACCGGTTATGAACAGAAGGAAACATAGTGGTGAAATTGCATGAAAGCATTAGAATATGAAATACCGGTTGTAGCGCTGAGAGGAATGACCATACTGCCTGGTATGGCCATTCATTTTGATATCAGCAGAAATAAATCCATACGGGCAATAGAACATGCTATGGGAACAAACGGTATGGTTATGCTTGTGACGCAGATTGACGCGGAGACAGGCGAACCGGGTTTTGAGGACGTTTATCATATCGGAACGGTCGCGCAGGTGAAGCAGATTGTAAAACTTCCCAATAAAGTTATCCGTGTGATGGTGGAGGGGCAGACAAAAGCGCAGCTGCTGGAATTTATTGACAATAAAAAATATCTGTGCGGCAGAATTTCCGATATTTTTGAGGAAGAGGACGACGGGACGGATGAGATAACGCACCGTGCCATGGTGGAAAGCATCCATGATTTGATGAAGCTGTATGGCTCGATTGATATGCGTACCGGAAGAGAATTGTTAAAGCATCTTCTTGAGGAAAAGGATATCAATAAGCTGCTGGATGCTCTGGCAGGCAGCTTCCCGATGGATTATCATGTTCGTCAGGAATATTTGGAATGTAACAGTCTTTTGGAACGGTATGCGCATATGGTCAATTTTTTTGCGGATACGATTGAAGTAACCAAAATTAAAGCAGAGCTTGCCCGGAAAGTCAGAGAGCAGGTTGACCAGAATCAGAAAGAATATGTGATGCGCGAGCAGCTGAAGATTATTCAGGAGGAACTGGGCGAGGACGATACACAGACAGAGCTTAAGGAGTTTCAGGAGAAGACGGAACAACTGGCGGCTTCAGACGAGGTAAAAAACAAACTTCGAAAGGAAATAAAGCGATATAAAACAATGTCGTCCAATTCTTCGGAGTCTGCCGTTTCAAGGGGATATATTGAGACGCTTCTTGACATGCCGTGGGATAAGATGTCAGAGGATAATCTTGATTTGACGAACGCGCAGAAAATTCTCGATGAAGACCATTACGGACTTGTGAAGGTAAAGGAGCGTATTGTGGAATATCTTGCGGTCAGGGCGCTGAAGGCGAAAGGCGACGCCCCGATACTCTGTCTTGTGGGACCTCCGGGAACAGGCAAGACTTCCATCGCGAAGTCCATGGCGAGGGCGTTGAATCGGGAATACGTGAGAATCTGTCTGGGCGGTGTGCGTGATGAAGCGGAAATACGCGGACACAGAAAGACGTATGTCGGAGCAATGCCTGGTAGGATTGCGGAAGGAATCCGGCATGCAGGAGTCAAAAATCCGCTGATGCTTCTGGATGAGATTGACAAGGTAAGCGGCGACCGTTTTCGCGGAGATACGGAAGCGGCGCTGTTAGAGGTTTTGGACGGCGCTCAAAACAGCCGGTTCAGAGACCATTATATTGAACTTCCGATGGATTTGTCGGAAGTGTTGTTTGTTGCGACTGCCAACGATTTAAGCGGTGTTTCCAAACCGCTGCGCGACCGTATGGAGATTATTGAAGTGAGCAGTTACACGGCGAACGAGAAGTTTCATATTGCAAAACAGTATCTTTTTCCAAAGCAGCTGGAGAGTAACGGACTAAAAAAAGCGAATTTAAGCATTTCTGACAAAGCGGTTGAAAAAATGATTGTCTGTTATACAAGGGAGGCGGGCGTTCGTAATCTGGAGCGTCAGTTCGGAACAATCTGCCGGAAGACGGCAAAGAAAATTGTTACCGGAGAGAAAACAAAAGCAACGGTATCCGAGCGTAATCTAAAAGAATATCTAGGAAAAGAGAAGTATAGACCGGATAAGATTTATGAAAAGGATGAAGTTGGAATCGTCAGAGGGCTGGCGTGGACTGCCGCAGGCGGAGACACATTATCCATAGAAGTGAATACTATGCCGGGGAAGGGTGAACTGAACCTTACGGGACAGCTTGGCGACGTTATGCAGGAGTCGGCGAAAGCGGCGTACAGCTATGTACGTTCTGTGGCGGATAAATACGGAGTCAAGCAGGATTTTTTTAAAAAAACAGATTTTCATATGCATATACCGGAGGGGGCTGTTCCGAAGGACGGACCGTCGGCAGGCATTACAATGTCCACGGCAATTCTTTCCGCGTCAGCAGGCATACAGGTTCATTCTGACGTAGCTATGACGGGAGAAGTTACAATCAGGGGAAGGGTGCTTCCGATTGGCGGACTGAAAGAGAAGCTTCTTGCCGCCAAAACGGCAGGCGTAAAAAAAGTGCTGGTTCCGCAGGATAATTTTTCTGATGTGGAGGAACTGGAAACGGAGATTACGGACGGGTTGGAAATTGTGTATGTGAAATCCATGAAAGAAGTATTAAAGCATGCATTTGTTTCTTAAAAACAGAAAGGGAAGGTACATGATAACATATGGTAATTAAGAGCGTCAATCTGGAGACGGTCTGCGGTGTTACAAGCAGACTGCCGGAAAATGATAAACCTGAAATTGCGTTTGCGGGAAAATCCAATGTGGGCAAGTCTTCGCTGATTAATGCGCTTATGAACCGGAAAAATTACGCCAGAACATCTGCCCAGCCGGGAAAAACGCAGACGATTAATTTTTATAATATTAATGATGTGTTTTATTGCGTTGATTTGCCGGGATACGGGTACGCGAAGATTTCGGAGGAGATGAAGGCAAAATGGGGTACGATGGTAGAGCGTTACCTCAAAAGGTCGCGTCAGTTAAAGCAGGTGTTTCTTTTGATAGATATCCGTCATGAGCCGTCCGCGAACGACAGAAATATGTTTGAGTGGATTATTTATAACGGATATCGTCCTGTGATTATCGCGACAAAGCTTGACAAGATTAACAGAAGCCAGATTCAAAAGCATGTGAAAATGCTTCGTGCGGGTCTTAGCATGGAAAAAGAAGATATTCTGATTCCGTTTTCGGCGGAAACAAAACAGGGACTTAAGGAAGTGTGGGATATTATTGACGGTTTTGTCATTCCAGACGATAATAGTCAAGCGACTGAATAATCTGAAATCCCAATTTTTGATAAAGGCGCAATGCTGCGGTATTGGTACTGGTAACATGGAGTACGATACCGCAGTTTTTTTGCGTTATTTTTTTCCGGAATAACGTAAGCGCCTGAGAAAGCAAAAGAAAGCCGTACCCGCTGTTTCGGAACGGACGCCGGATTTTGATATGGTGCAGGCAGGCGTTTTTTGAACCGGTTTCGCGGGTTATTTTCATAATGCCAAGAGGGATACTCTGCATTTTCAGTACATAAATATACTCGGTTTCTTCCGGTGTTTCGAAAATATATTCAAGGACTGCGGCAGTTTTGTCTTGCACGGGGCAAAGAGTAGCGTCATGATTCAGTTTCATTAAGTATTCCTGATGGGAAAACGTATTTTTGATAAAAGGAAACAAAAGTTTCTGTTCGGATAGAATCCGCAGAGACGGAAAACGGTCAAGTTCCTGCATTACTTTTTTTAACAAAAACGTAAAATGTCCCTGCCGGCGGAATGCAGGAGCCGTGTAAGCCGTCAGTTCTACGGTGTCTGTCGAAACAGGCATAATGCCGACAAAGGAAATAAAGCAGTCATTATCCGTGAGAAAGTGAAAAGCACAATAAGCGGCGTCTAAATATTCTGCGTAGAAGGGCATATACTCTGTTTCTGGCAAAGTGTCAAGCTGCGTAAGAATGAAGTTGTCTAAGCGGTTTGTTCTGGTATAGTTCATCGGAGATTTCCTTTCCTGTATCGGATATATTTTATCACAGAATGGGATGAAAAAATACGGTGAATAATAAATACTGTATTGACATTTATAAAATATATGTTATATTACATATAGAACATTAATATTAGAGATAAGAACAGAAAGGGGAGTTTTGTATGAATTTAACAAAGTTTACGCAGAAATCCATCGAGGCGGTACAGCACTGTGAGAAGCTGGCATATGAATACGGCAATCAGCAGATGGATGAGGAACATTTACTATATAGCCTGCTTACGGTAGAAGACAGCCTGATTGCGAAGCTTATGGAGAAGATGGGAATTAGTCAGGAACTGACGGTGAACCGGGCCGAAGAAGTTCTGAATAAGGTGCCGAAGGTCTCGGGAGGAGAACTGTATATTACGCAGGATTTGAATAAGGTTTTAATCAGTGCGGAGGATGAAGCGAAGCGGATGGGTGACGAGTATGTGTCGGTAGAGCATTTATTTTTATCGATGTTGGCGCATCCGAATAAGGTATTAAAAGAATTGTTCCGTGAACTGGGAATCAATAAGGAGAAGTTTTTGCAGGCGCTTTCTACGGTTCGCGGCAATCAGAAGGTGACAAGCGATAACCCGGAGGCGACGTACGATACGTTGAATAAGTACGGTACGGATTTGGTGGATAAGGCGAGAAACCAGAAGCTGGACCCTGTTATTGGCAGAGACGGCGAGATTCGTAACGTTATCCGGATTTTATCCCGCAAGACCAAGAATAATCCGGTTTTAATCGGTGAACCGGGCGTCGGTAAGACCGCCGTCGTGGAAGGACTGGCACAGAGAATTGTCAGAGGCGACGTCCCGGAGGGATTAAAAGATAAAAAGGTTTTTGCGCTGGATATGGGGGCGCTGGTGGCAGGCGCTAAGTACAGAGGAGAATTTGAAGAACGGTTAAAGGCAGTTCTTGATGAGATAAAGAAGAGTGAAGGGCAGATTATTCTTTTTATCGATGAGATACACACAATAGTGGGAGCGGGAAAAAGCGACGGGGCGATGGACGCGGGCAATATGTTAAAGCCGATGCTCGCAAGAGGCGAGCTTCACTGTATCGGCGCCACAACGCTTGACGAGCACAGAAAGTATATTGAAAAGGACCCGGCTTTGGAGAGGCGGTTCCAGCCGGTTCTGGTTGACGAACCGACTGTTGAGGATACGATTTCCATATTGAGAGGCTTGAAGGAGCGTTATGAAGTGTTTCACGGTGTTAAGATAACGGACGGAGCGCTTGTCAGTGCGGCGACATTGTCCCACCGTTATATTTCGGACAGATTTTTGCCTGATAAAGCCATTGATTTGGTAGATGAAGCCTGCGCGCTGATTAAGACGGAGCTTGATTCCATGCCTACTGAACTGGACGAGAAACAGCGTAAGATTATGCAGCTTGAGATTGAGGAGGCGGCGCTTAAGAAAGAGACAGATAATTTAAGCCGTGAGCGTCTAAAGACGCTGCAAAAAGAACTGTCGCAGCTTCGCGAGAGCTTTGCCGCGCAGAAGGCGCAGTGGGATAATGAAAAGGCATCCGTGGACAGAGTCAGCAAGCTGCGTGAGGAGATAGAGGACGTCAACCGCCGGATTCAGATGGCGCAGCAGCAGTATGATTTGAATAAGGCGGCAGAATTACAGTACGGAAAGCTTCCGGAGCTAAAAAAACAGTTGGAGGACGAGGAGGGAAAAGTAAAAGACAAAGAACTTTCCCTTGTCCATGAAAGTGTGAGCGAGGAAGAGATTGCGAGAATTATTTCCAGGTGGACGGGAATCCCGGTTGCGAAACTGAATGAGTCTGAGAGAATGAAGACGCTGCATCTGGAGGAAGAACTTCATAAGCGGGTTATCGGACAGGATGAGGGTGTGACAAAGGTTTCGGAGGCGATTATCCGTTCCAAAGCGGGCATCAAGGACCCGTCAAAACCAATCGGCTCTTTTCTGTTTCTGGGGCCGACCGGCGTCGGCAAGACGGAGCTTTCCAAAGCGTTGGCACAGAGTCTGTTTGATGACGAGAGCAATATTGTCCGCCTTGATATGAGCGAGTATATGGAGAAGTTTTCCGTTTCCAGATTAATCGGAGCGCCTCCGGGATATGTGGGTTATGACGAGGGCGGACAGCTTACGGAGGCTGTCAGAAGAAAACCGTATTCCGTCGTCTTATTTGATGAAATTGAAAAAGCGCATCCGGACGTGTTTAACGTGCTGCTG
The DNA here is from genome assembly GCA_910584325.1 of uncultured Lachnospiraceae bacterium. Classification (GTDB taxonomy): domain Bacteria; phylum Bacillota; class Clostridia; order Lachnospirales; family Lachnospiraceae; genus MGBC120314. Next base: position 13,076 of record CAJTZH010000023.1, read on the forward strand.
CAGGTGTTAGATGACGGGCGGATTACGGATTCACAGGGAAGAACGGTAGATTTTAAGAATACGGTTATTATTATGACATCGAATATCGGTTCTTCGTATCTTTTGGAGGGAATTGATGATAGCGGCGAAATCAAGGAAGAGGCAAAGAATATGGCGATGTCGGAGCTTAGGAATCATTTCCGGCCGGAATTTTTAAACCGTGTAGATGAGATTATTATGTTTAAGCCGCTGACAAAGAATAATATCGGAAATATTATTTATCTTTTGTTACAAGATATTAATAACAGACTCGCGGAGAAAGAACTGAGAGTGGAGCTGACCGATGAAGCAAGGGCATTTATCGTCGAGAATGGGTTTGACCCGGTATACGGCGCGAGACCGCTGAAACGGTATATGCAAAAGACCGTGGAGACGCTGGCCGCGAAGCTAATCCTGTCCGGAGAAATTTCGCAGAGAGATACGATTTTAATTACACTTGACGGAAACGGACTGAGTGCGGTCAAAAAGTAAAAGCGGTCTGTGGACTTTTACTAGACAAATTGATTGACGTGGCTGTCATAACGGTAGTTTATGGCAGCCAGTTTTTGAATAAGTTCTTTGCGGTCAAGACCAAGGCTGTTGCACAGCTCGTCAAGGTTAGGGTAGAAGTCGCGAAGCTGGGTGTTGATATAGCTTAACAGTATAATAGGGTCTTTTGGAATTGCCATTTGAAACCTCCTTTATGAATCTATATGTATATTGTGTGCAAAAATATGAACTTATCGTATTTATTGCCATTTTATTACAGATATAGTATAATATCAAGTGTACTGGGGAGTACAAAGGAGAAATTATGGCTAGGAAGAACAGAATCAATATCTGTGCGCTTATCAGTATACTGATGGTGATTGTGGGTATGATTTATGTTGTTGTATGTACGGCATTGGGATTGCACAGACAATGGATGTATCGCCTTGTATTTGCGGTCTGGGTAGCACTATATCTTGTTTTGACGGATTTTATTGAGCCGTTGGTAACCGACCGGTTCCGCCGTAAGAACAGGAGGCAGGTAAAGGCGTATTACCGGTATGCGGTGCTTGATATTACCGGCATGTTGGGACTTCTCTGGTTTGTCTGCATGTCGGGAATGTTCGATGATTTTACACATTATGCCGGAGTTGCTGTTTTTGCGGCATGTCTTGTACCGAGAAATTACTTCTATAAAAAGTTTAACGCCAAGTTGTCATATACGGAACAGCTGGAAGAAGAGGAGGAAGAATTTGATATAGACATTTCGGACGACTGATTTAATACTATATGGAATAACTGTCTGCATATATTATACAAAACCTTTGGGTGAAGAATATATGCAGATTTTTTATTTTTTAAGAGAACGCAAAACCATACCTGTTATCCTTCTGGCGTTTCTTTTATTATTGACAGCAGTGTTCTGGGAAGATAAAGATGATAAGGCAGATGAACAGGTGGTACCGGCGATGGCGTACTATGAGAAGGTGGTCGCGCTGACGTTTGACGACGGACCGGGATACAAAACGACAATGACGCTGCTCGACGGCTTGAAAGAGCGGAATGTACATGCTACGTTTTTTCTTCTGGGAGAAAAAATTGAACAGAGAAAAGAGGTGGTAGAACGGATGGAGGAGGACGGTCATCTTATCGGAAATCACACGTATGACCATGTGCAGCTTGATGCCGTTAATATAGAGTGCGCAAAAGAGGAAATCGCCAAGACCAATGAAATAATCAAAGAGGTTACGGGTCAATATCCGCTGTATCTGAGACCGCCGTTTGGTTCATGGAACAGAAAACTGGAAGAGGAAATTGCGCTGACGCCTGTTTTGTGGACGCTTGATACAACGGATTGGAATACAAAAGATGTGGAACGGATTGTGAATTATGTGATGGACGAAGTGGAGAGCGGAGATATTATACTGATGCACGATATTTATGATACATCGGTTGCGGCGGCGCTTGAAATTGTTGACCGTCTGCAGAAAAAGGGCTATGTGTTTGTCACGGTAGATGAATTAATGATAGAATGACAGATTATTTTTGGCAAATTGAAGAATAAACTTGAGACAAACGTATGGTTCATGTTAAAATGAATTATATCGGATAAATTTGGGTGAAACGATGAAGGACACAATTAACAGACTGGCGCGAGGCGTATTTGAATATGAGCCTCCGGTGATAGAAGTATCGGAAGTAAATATTGAGGAGTCCATAGGTATTAACAGTATCTATTGTGGTGAATTGCGCATAAAATCAGTGGATGGTCAGTCAATTAAGGGAATCGTTTCCACGACAAACCATGCAGTTAGTATGGAGAAGGCAACGTTTGTGGGTGTGGACAATGTAGTCAGCTACAAAGTCGATACAAGAGGAATTGCCAAAGGCGAGAAAATAGAAGGCAGATTTCATATTATCAGCAGCGGCGGAGAGTCAGGAGTTACCTATTCCTTTCGGGTAGTGGATAATTCTGTTGACTCTTCGCTTGGTGCGTTAAAGAATCTTTTTCATTTTACCAATCTTGTGCAGACAGAGCCGGAAGAAGCATATAAACTGTTTGTTTCTGATAATTTTGAGAAGTTTTTTCTCAAGGATGACTATGAGTTAAAGAATCGTTACGAACTTCTTTTGTATGGGGATAAGCCCAGGTATCTTGGCGCCAAAGCCGATATCAAACACTGCGTTGAGGAATTTTTAATCAGTATCCGTAAGAAAAACAGAATCAGGCTGTCCGTTTCCGAACCATATAAAGAATATAAAACCGTAACGGAATCGTTTACGGATTCCATTATGCTGCACAAAAATACATGGGGGTTTGTGGGAGCGAAAGTATCCTGCGATAATCCGTGTGTGAAACCGGAGACGACATATGTAGACCAGGATAAATTTGCGGGAAGTAAATTTGAACTGCGTTTTTTTGTGGATTATGAGAAACTTCATGCAGGAAAAAATTACGCAAGAATCAGCTTTCAATCGTCTTCACAGACGTTGTACACGGAGCTTTTGCTTATAACGGAAGAATCGTCGCATAAAGACTGTGGACAGACGCTTGAATTACAGAGGAATTTTGCGTTTCTGATGGAGTCTTATCTGAGTTTTCGCGTTAAAAAGATTAATTTGTCACAATGGACAAAACAGTCGCTTATGGCGATTGAGAAAATCCGTGCCGTTGACGATGAGGATAATTATTATAAATTAATTCACGCGCAGTTATTGATTTCCGTCAGAAAACGGGATGAAGCAAAATGGCTGCTTAATAATGTCCGTGAGTTTATTATGGATAAAATAGAAGAAAATGCGGCGCTATATGCGTATTATCTTTATGTTACGTCGTTGTTAAAGCAGGAGACCGCTTATGCCGTTGAATCGTTAAGAGCCGTAAAACGGCTTTACGAGGAGGGAAATGACGACTGGCGTATTTTATGGGTCATGTTTTATCTTGACGAGGAATATGAGAAAAACAGCAGCCTGAAGATTGCGCGGATTAAGGAGCAGTTTTATAATGGATGTACCAGTCCCATTCTGTATTTGGAGGCGGCGCTGACATTTGCCAAACAGCCTCTTCTTTTAAGGGTATTTGATGATTTTGAAATCCAGACAATTATATTTGCCTGCAAGTATGGAGTTGCTTCTGAGAGGTTGTTTGACCATGTCTGTGAGATTGCGGAGAATAAAAAAACATATTCCAAAGCTTACTGGAGGCTGATGACAAAGGTATACGAGAAGAACAAAAGTAAGCAGCTGCTTTCTGCGATATACCGCATGATGATGAAAAACGAGCCGCTGCAAAAGAATGGGTTTTTGTGGATTAAGGCGGCAGTCGACGCGGACCTGCGCATTACAAACCTGTATGAAAATTATCTGCTGTATTGCGATAAGACTTCTATGGAGCCGCTTCCGAAGATGCTGCTGATGTATTTTACATATAACAGCAGTCTGGACTACAATCTGAAAGCCTATCTGTACGCGAATATTTATTATAATCGGTATGAAGATACCATGACGTTTGAGAATTACCGCCACCAGATGGAGCGGTTTGTGCTGGACCAGGTTGCGAAAGGGCATATATCGGTGCATCTGGCAAAGCTTTATAAAGAAATTCTGGAACCGTCCATGATTAATGAAGATACCAGTAGAATGCTTGCCAATATATTATTCAGTTACCGGCTGGTATGTAAGAATCCGGAGATGTCCGTTGTGTATGTCAAGCATAAAGAGATGGAAGAAGTTCAGGTGAAACCGATTATCGGCGGTGAGGCATATATTAATCTGTTTACGGAGGGCGCGGGAATTGTCGTAGGCGACCGCAAGGGAAACAGGTATATTGACCCGGAACTGTACGAGTGCAGACGTGTGTTTGACGGAGATAAATACATACCGCTTGCGTTTGAGCATCTGAAGGATGATTTATGGATATCGCTTTATTTATGTGAAAACAGCAAAAAATACGGTTATTCGGATTATGATATGGTCCGTTGTTATAAAAGCGTTATTCAGGACAAGCGGGTATCGGAATATTACAAGAATGAATTTATTAACAGAATAATTGATTTTTACTATTCCGAGTATGACGGCGATGATTTTGATGCGGAATACATTTCACCGGATATCAGCCGTCTGGACGAACAGGCGAGAATCAAGGTTATCGAGACATATATCATGAACGGAAAATATGACGAGGCACTGACGGTTATCCGGGAACGCGGCGCGCTGGGAGTCAATCCGAAGAAGCTTCTGCGCATGTGCAGAAGTCTGATAGAAAGCGTTGACGGGAGTCTTGATAAAGAAGTACTCTCCATTTGTGAGATGGTATTTAAACAGCGCAAATATGATGAGTACGTTCTGCGTTATCTCGTAAAGTATTACGATTGTTCAACAAAGGATATGACGGAACTTTGGAGAGCGGCGAAAGGATTTGAAATGGATACCTCGGATTTAGAGGAACGGCTTTTATGCCAGATGATGTTTATTCGTTCCTACAGCAGCTCTTTTGCGAAAATTTTTGAAAGTTACTACAACCATGGCGCCCGTGAGCGTGTGGTTGAAGCATATATCGCATACCATTCTTACAATTTCTTTGTGAAAGGAATGGTCGTTAATACGGATGTGTTCCGTGTGATTGAACACCGGCTGACGGAGGAAGAGGATACGGTTGATATTTGCAAACTTGCGTTGTTGAAGTATTACGCGGATGATATCGAAACGATTGCGCTCACACAGGCGCAGACAAAACTCGCGCAGAGAATTTTAAACGAAATGGCGGATAAGAAACGTATTTTCGCTTTTTACAAGAAGCTTGCCGTGTGCATCGATATTCCGCACAGCATTATGGACAAGACCATTCTTGAATATCGAACGAATCCGAAAAAACGGGTTCTGGTGCATTACGTGATTGAGGGCGGCGACGGTATGAACGAGTACATGGTGGATAATATGGACAATACCTTTGAAGGTATTTTTACAAAGAGTTTTGTACTGTTTTATGGTGATTCGATGCAGTATTATATTACGGAGCATGAGGACGGTACGGAAGAACTGACGGAGAGCGGTAATGTAACTAATCAGACAATAAAGGAAGAAGTGTCTCATGGAAGATACGATTTACTGAATGATATGCTTGCCTGTATTGAGCTTCAGGATGTGCAGACGCTGAAGAAGATGATGAACAGTTATGTTATGTCGGAACAGTTGTCCAGGCAACTTTTCAAGCCATTATAGAAAGAGGTGAATAACAATGGCTGATGAGAAAAAACTGTTTATAGGGGTAGATTTAGGCAGCAGATATATTCAGGCAGGTTACATGATTGAGGGAATGGAAGAACCGGAATCGGTAATTTTGGGATTTGCTTCGCAGACATACTATATTCCTACAGTAGGATATAAGAAAAAGGGCGAAAATAAGTGGGCATTTGGCGATACCGGTAAAAAGTATTTTGAAGACGGGGAATATGTGAAGGTTGATGACGTGATGGAGAAAGTTCTTGCAGGCGAGCCGGTTGCGCTGGAGGAAGAAAAATATCTGCCTTCCGATATTCTGGAATGCCTGCTGCGTTTTGTTGTCAGAGAGTGTATCCGTGTAGCGGATATTGAAAAAATAGATAAAATTGCGGTGTGTGTGGATAAATTTAATAAAAAGCTTCTGGATACCGTAAAGTTCGTTCTTAAGAGAATGGAGTTTACGCCGGAAAACATGCTGCTGATGAACAGGACGGAAAGCTTTATCTATTATAGTCTGGGCATGGGAGAGGAACTTTATAAGAGAGGCGTCGCTCTCTACGATTTTAGCGGAAAGAGACTGACTTACTCTTATATGAATTACGCGCCTTTTATGGATAAAAAGACCGTTGTTATGGTGGACAGCACGACCGAGCGTGTCCAGTCCGTGACGGAAGGAGAAGTTGATAAGGAGCTTGCGCATGCTGCCGCAAGACTTGGCGGTTCAAGCGCTATGTCTGCCGTTTATCTTACGGGGGACGGCTTTGAAGCGTATGAGCATCTGGATAGTTTCATACAGACTGCCTGCAACAGGAAGAGAGCGTTTCTGGGGCAGAACTTATATGCAAAAGGTGCTGCCAAGGGAGCGTTTGAGTACTTTTACGGCGGAAATTATAAGAACAGGATTCTTGCCTGCGAGGACAGGATTCTTGCCGATTTTGACATTGATATTGTGGAGCGGGAGACGGCGAAGGTATACCGTGCCGTAAAAGCAGGAACCAACTGGTATATGGCGGCGAAGAGGCTGAGGTTTGTCGTCAACGACGCGAAAGAAGTCGTCATACACATTAAACCGATTGAGAAAAAGCCGGACCAGGATGTCGTCATTTCTCTGGAGGAGTTTCCGAACCGCCCCGAGAAAATGACAAAGGTCATGCTCGAGCTGGATTTTAGCAGTGCGTCGGCATGTAGACTCAGTCTGAAAGATATGGGGTTTGGGGATATTTATAAAACAACGGGAAAAACAATTTACAGGAATATTCAGTTATAAACAGCGCGGAAAGGAGAAGGTCATGGGCGGATTGATTTTGTGCAGAAGTGAAGAGGCAGAAAAACCATATTACATCAGCAGTCTGGGAATGTATATCTATTCCGTGGAAGAACTGTGCTACAGCCTGTACAATAATATATATCTGATTAGCAGCGATTTCATTGACGAAGGGCTGATTGGCTTTCTGCGCAATGAAACAAAGGATGTCTGGCTTGCGGACGAGCTGACATTTCTTAAGGAGAAAAAAGCGGGACTTCGGGAACTGGTTATCACGATTCTGCTCTATGCGGATTACTATACCAAGAAAGAGGTAGACGAGCTTAGGACATTGATTAACACACTCAGTACGCTGGGAACAGAAGAACGTCTTAAAAGGCGTGCCGATAATTTCCTGTTTAATCATAAATTTGACAGCGCCATCAAAAATTACGCAGCAATTCTGAATGAGAAAGAACATACAATGAAAGATGATTTCTACGGCAACGTTTTTCATAATACGGGGGTTGCGTACGGAAGGTTGTTTCATTATGAGCAGGCGGCGGAATGTTTTAAAATGGCGTTCGGGTTAAACGATAATCAGGAGTCGCTTAAAGAGTACTACATGGCAGCGGCACTTGCGGGAATTGCAGTCGGGGAGGAAGCCGAAAACAGTGAATTTCATAATTTGTGCATGGAGGAGATGGACGGACTGGCAAGGGAGATTATGGACAGTGACGAGTATCTGGAGGTCGCGAAAATCGGACTTTTGCGTTCACAAGGCAGTTATACGGAGTATAATGCCGCTTTAAAAAAGATACTTGATAAATGGAAAGCGGATTATACCATCTGCATGAAATAGTAAAGGATTGAAAAATGGGTTTGTTTAGTATATTTGGCAGGAAAAAACGAAAAAAAAATATCGAGGCGGCGGACAGCGTAATAGACACAAAACTCGAGGACGTTGATTTTTCCAAGCTGTCTTATGAGGAGCGCAGCCGCTATGTGGAAGAACAGTGCGCGGCGATTGTGGAATGCAACAACAATGTGGAGAACGCAAAGAAGGAATATAAAACGATTAGTTCCTATTTTGCGGATATTCAGATTATTGAAAGCCAGCCGGATGATGTGAGGGACAGGATAACCGGTCTTGCAAAGACGATTGCCGATTTATCCGTTGACAGAAAAATGTTGTTTACGGGCGAGAAAAAGATTTCGGGAACAAGGTATATGCAGCTTCTCGAGGAAGAAGATACGATTGTTGACGGGATTAAGAATCTGAAAAATAACGAAATTTATCTTCAGGTGGTCAAGAAAGATATGAGCGCGCTGACGGGTGAAAAGGCGGCGCTTGCCATGGATACAAGAGAACTGATGGACCGTCAGAAGATTATAAAAAATATTACGATTGTTTCCATGATATGTTTTGTTATCATATTTACCGTATTTATGGCGCTGAGTATGAGTTCGGGAGAAGACTATTCATTAATACTGTTTATCATATTATTTTTCGCCGCGGTTTTTGCCGTGGGGGATATTTTATTATACCAGAGAACGGTGTATAATATAAAATTAACCGAGAAGAAAGTGAACCGCGCCATTGCCCTTCACAATAAGGTTAAGATAAAATACATTAATACAACAAATCTGATTGAGTACCAGTACGCGAAATACGGCGTCAAAAGCTCTTATGAACTTGCCGACCTGTATCAGCGTTATCTTGAGACAAAAGCCGTCCGGGAGAAATACCGTCAGGCGACTCTGGAGTTAAGCGATAATGAGGAACAGCTGGAAGAATTGTTATATACACTGGAACTTTTTGCTCCCCGAGTCTGGCTTTCCCAGGTCAAGGCATTGTGTGAGCCGAAGGAAATGGTGGAAATCCGCCACGAATACAGTATCAGCAGGCAGAAATTAAGAAAACTCATCGAAGAGAACGCCAAGAAGGCGGAAGAGGCAAAATCCGCTCTTCGTGAGATAATTTCCAAGTATCCGGGATATGCGCCTGATATTTTAAAGATTATAGAAAAATATGATTCATAACGCAGATTAAAGGAGAGTTACAAAATGAGTAAAGAATTGGAAAAAACATATAATCCGGCGGAGATAGAGAAACGGTTATATGAGAACTGGGAAAAAAAGAAGTATTTTCATGCAGAGGTGAACCGCGGCAAGAAACCGTTTACGATTGTCATGCCGCCTCCGAATATAACCGGTAAGCTTCATATGGGACATGCTCTTGACAACACCATGCAGGATATTATTATCCGTTTTAAGAGAATGCAGGGGTATGAGGCACTCTGGATTCCGGGAACGGACCACGCCAGCATTTCCACGGAAGTAAAGGTTATCAATGCTTTAAAAGAAGAGGGAATTGACAAGGAGGAACTTGGAAGAGAAGGTTTCTTAAAACGCACATGGGAATGGAAAGAGGAGTACGGAGGAGCCATCACAAAGCAGCTTCGCAAGCTGGGTTCTTCCTGCGACTGGGACAGAGAACGTTTTACTTTGGACGAGGGATGTTCGGATGCCGTACTGGACGTTTTTTGCAAACTTCATAAAAAGTGACTGATTTATAAAGGCTCCCGTATCGTCAACTGGTGTCCGGTGTGCCGTACGTCTATTTCCGACGCGGAAGTGGAGCATGAAGAACAGGCAGGACATTTTTGGCATATTAATTATCCGGTTGTGGGAGAAGAAGGACGTTTTGTGGAAATTGCGACGACGCGTCCCGAAACGCTTCTCGGTGATTCTGCTATTGCCGTACATCCGGACGATGCGCGTTATCAGGATATTGTCGGCAAAATGGTAGAGCTGCCGTTGACGGGCAGGAAGATTCCTGTGATTGCCGATTCGTATGTAGATATGGAATTCGGTACGGGTGTCGTAAAAATTACGCCGGCTCATGACCCGAATGATTTTGCGGTAGGACAGCGGCACAACCTCCCGGAAATCAATATTATGAATGACGACGCGACGATAAACGAGCTGGGCGGTAAGTACGCCGGAATGGACAGATATGAAGCCAGAGCGTTAATTGTTAAGGACTTAGAGGAGCAGGGACTGCTCGTAAAAGTAGAGGAACATTCACATAACGTAGGTACGCATGACCGTTGTAAGACGACGGTGGAGCCGATGATAAAAAAACAGTGGTTTGTCAGGATGGACGAGTTAATTAAGCCGGCAGTAGAGGGCGTTAAAAACGGTGATATCCGTTTGATGCCGGAGCGGATGGAGAAGACATATTTTAACTGGACGGACAATATCAGAGACTGGTGTATTTCAAGACAGCTCTGGTGGGGGCACAGAATACCTGCCTACTATTGCGATGAATGTGGTGAGATTGTCGTAGATAAAAAAATGCCTGAGGTTTGTCCGAAATGCGGAAGCAGACATTTTACCCAGGACGAGGATACGCTTGATACCTGGTTTTCATCTGCGCTGTGGCCGTTTTCTACGCTCGGCTGGCCAAAGAAGACGGAGGAGCTTGAATACTTCTATCCTACTGATGTGCTTGTAACGGGATATGATATTATTTTCTTCTGGGTTATCCGTATGATTTTTTCAGGATACGAGCAGATGGGGGAAAAGCCGTTCAGTAAGGTGTTGTTCCACGGACTCATTCGTGATTCTTTGGGACGCAAGATGAGTAAATCTCTCGGAAATGGTATCGACCCGCTGGAAGTGATTGAGAAATATGGAGCGGACGCGCTGCGTTTTACGCTTGTAACAGGCAATGCGCCGGGAAATGATATGCGTTTTTACTGGGAGAGAGTTGAGGCAAGCCGTAATTTTGCCAATAAGGTATGGAACGCTTCAAGATTTATCATGATGAATGATATGGATGTGAAGTCGTTTGATTTAGCGCAGCTTACCGACGCCGACAAATGGATATTGTCGAGAATGAATCATATTGTTGCGGAAGTAACCGAGAACATGGAGAAATACGAACTTGGAATTGCCGTATCCAAGCTGAATGATTTTATCTGGGAGGAATTCTGCGACTGGTATATCGAAATGGTGAAGCCAAGGCTTTATAATGATGAGGATAAGACAAAGAAGGCCGCCGTATGGACATTGAAAACAGTTCTGATTCAGTCGTTAAAGCTTCTTCACCCATATATGCCGTTTATTACGGAAGAGATTTTCTGTAATGTTCAGGATGAAGAAGAGACGATTATGCGCTCGGACTGGCCTGTATTTAAGGAGGAGTATGATTTTGAGGAGGAGGAAAAACATATCGAGATTATCAAAGAAGCCGTCCGCGCAATCCGCAACGTGCGCGCGGATATGAATGTGCCGCCGAGCAGGAGGGCTAAGGTTTATGTGGTATCTGAAGATGTGTTGATTCGTGATATTTTTGAAGACGGAAAAGTGTTCTTCGGGACGCTTGCCTATGCAAGTGAGGTTGTGGTACAGGCGGATAAGGATGGAATTGCAGAGGACGCGGTATCGGCTATGACTTCAAAAGCCGTTATCTACATGCCGTTTTCAGAGCTTGTTGATTTGGAAAAGGAAATCACGCGACTGCGCTCAGAGGAGACAAGGCTTCTTGGCGAACTTGCGCGTGTCAACAAAATGCTTGGCAACGAGAAGTTTGTGAGCAAGGCGCCGGCCGCCAAGATTGAGGAAGAGAAGGCAAAACTTGCAAAATATACACAGATGATGGAGCAGGTGAAAGAACGGCTTTTGCAGCTCGTAAAGTAAAGTGAAGTGAAACAAACTCCATGGGAGAAGCGCCGGTGTATCCGGCACCGGTTTCTCATGGAGTTTTACTAATAGGAAAACGGAGTATATATATGGAAAATTATATGGAAATGATTAACGCTATTCAAAAAGAAGTCAATAAGGTGGTTATCGGCAAAGGAGATGTTGTGGATAAAGTTCTGACAGCAATGTTTGCCGGAGGTCATATTCTTCTGGAGGATATACCGGGCGTCGGAAAGACAACGATGGCGCTTAGTTTCGCGAGAGTCCTGGGGATGGACTTTAAGCGGGTGCAGTTTACGCCGGATGTGCTTCCGTCGGATATTGTGGGATTCGGTATGTATAACGGGATGGACGGCAGCATGGAATATAAACCGGGAGCCGTCGTATGCAACTTGTTTCTTGCAGACGAAATAAACCGAACTTCCGCCAAGACGCAGTCGGCGCTTCTGGAGGTCATGGAAGAGGGGATTGTTACGGTAGACGGTATCACGAGAGTTTTGCCACAGCCGTTTACAGTGATAGCAACGCAGAATCCTAATGGCTCCGTGGGAACGCATAATCTGCCGGAATCGCAGCTCGACCGTTTTATGATTCGACTTTCCATGGGGTATCCCGATTCGGAAAACGAGATTTCTATTTTAAAGGGAAAAGCGGAGAAAAACGCGCCGGAGAATCTGAGTACGGTTGTCAGTACGGAGCAGTTCTTATATCTGAAAAATATGGTAAACGATGTGTTTGTGCATGATGCGATTTACCGGTATATAGTCGGCCTTTCAGACAAAACAAGAAATAATCCCGCGCTTTTGCTGGGACTGAGCCCGAGAGGAAGTATCGCTCTGTGTTCAATGGCAAAAGCGAGGGCGTTTATGGAAGGAAGACAGTATGTGCTGCCGGAGGATGTAATGGCTATATTCAGCGACGTGTCGGCGCACAGAATTGTGCTTTCGCCGTCGGCAAGACTGGAAAAGAAAACGGCACAGGATGTTTTGCGGGAAGTGCTTTCTTTGGTGAAAGCGCCGAAAGTAAAGGTATAGGCTGGAGATGAGCGATGTTTAGAAATAAATTATTATATCTGATGGTTCTGGCGGAACTTCTGCTGCTTTGCATATTGTACAGGAATTATGTGCCTGTCTGCCTGCTTTGTATGGCGTTCCTTTTTCCGATTTGCCTTGGATTTCAGCTGCTTATCAGCAAATTTTTTATTCAGGTACGGTTTCCCGAGAATAGAGTGATTGTGACAAGGGAAAGTGACGCCAATACATATCTTACCGTGAAGAAAAATGGATTTTTCCCGACGGGTGCGTTACAGGTAAAGGGTAGTGTGGATGGACACAAATATTTGACAAATGTGTATTTCAGAGGTAAATGCCAGGGGAAAGTCAGTTTTCCGATTGATTACAGCCAGTACGGCATCCACCGTATTCAGATTGATAGGATTCTGCTGTATGATATCATGAAGCTGTTTCGCTGTCGGATTGTTAAAAATAAAGAGATTACAGTTATCGTTGTGCCGAAGATATATCCTGTCACCCTGGAGTGGAATTTTGACGAGAATCTTTATGACGGTGAAAGCGAGCATTATAGTGAGACGAAGCCGGGGGACGACCCGTCGCAGATTTTTGACATCCGTGATTATCAGGAAGGCGACAGACTTTCACGTATCCATTGGAAAGTTTCCATGAAACTGAACCGTGTAATGGTCAAGGAGTATTCCAGACAGCTTCCGGACGGCGTTGATTTTTATATTGATATGAAACAGGGAAAAGAATGTATGGATGTGTTGTTTTCTCTGGGACTGTTTTTTGTGGGGCAGGGAATTAAGGTGTGGGTAAACGGGGCAGAGACAATGGAGACGGAGGTTTTTGTGTCAGAATTTATGAAGAGTGCGGCAAAAGCTCCTGAAGAACCGCCGGTTTACACAGAGAGCAGAAAGTTAATCTGCTGCTTTCAGGAGAAGAACGAAAAATACGAGAATCTATTTCGGGAAAATGCAGGCGGACAGATTTGTTTTCTTACGGATTATAAATGTTATGACGATGCGGTGCAGAATATGGGAATCCGTCTGATAGAAATGAGCCATATGGACGTCATGACGGCATTTGAAAGGATATTGAATGAGTAAGAGTTTTCAATCATTGTATATTAATAATGAAAAAAGAAGAGTGGTTCCGACTGTTCTTTATATACTGATTGCCTTTATGGGAACGGCGGGAACCGTATTTTCTTTTGTCAGCTGTTTTGGATTTGAAGTAAAGCTTTCCCTGTATCTGATTTGGATTGGGATAATGCTGCCGCTTTGTTTATTATATCTGAATGAATGGTTTCGGGATAAACTTCTTTTGCTGTTTCTGCTTGGAAGCGTATTCTATGTTATATTCTGTTTTGATACGGTTTTATCGAGCGTCGTTGAAATGTGCAATATTGTCATTAAGGATATTAATGATTCTTACAGCATGGGAATCAGAATGATTATTCTGCCGGAACAGTTTGCCAAGGACGGCGGGGTGGAAACGGCGCTTATGTTATTGACCGTTATTATTACGTTTCTGACGTCATACTTTGTTCTGGGACGTTCAAGTGTGATAGGCTGTTTTGTTGTTTCCATGCCGCTTTCGATATTTGGTATTTTTTTCGATATTTTTCCGCGGCTTGAGTTTTTAATGTTATCGGTTACGTTTTGGATTGTCGCCGTGATACTTCACGCTTCGGGAAAGAGAGGGAAACGGGTTGCCGACGGAGCTGTTTATAACGGTCTGTTTGCTGTCGTGAGTATATGGATTCTTTTTATTATCAGTCAGGCGGTTCTGCCGGAGTCTCGGTATGAGAGAGGCGGATTTCTTGAGAGCGCAAAAATATATATTGAACGTAATGTGTCTATGCTTACGGAGTACGGCGGCACAAACCGGGCAGGTATCGGAAACGGAACCTTTGGAGATGCAGAAGAAGTGTATTTTACCGGGGAAACGGTCCTGGAAGTTAAATTTCCGTATATGGAACAGAATATTTATCTGCGCACGAGAGAATATAATGAATATACGGGGAATGCATGGGAGAATAATGACACGTATTTTCGTAATTATTTTAATGATGGGATTGAATCGCTGCAGATTCAGAATATAACGGCTTCCATACTGAAGAATTTAAAGGATGAACTTGATTTTTATGATGCCGATGAGGCGCTTTATCGGGAGATGGTGGGAAGATATCTGATTCAGGTGCGTAATTTTACATATTCGGATGTCCCGTTTGCCCCGTATGGCGCGGAGTTTGAGACGGGCACTATGAAAACGGATGTAATGCCAGAGACAAACAGGGCGTCTGTTTCGAAATACACCGTTTATACGGCGTATGATTTACAACGGTTCTGCGATGTATTTCCGGCAGAGAGATTCCTTTCACAGTGGAACATGATTTCTGCCCAGATTCCTTCCATGCAGGACGCGGCGTATTATCAGATGCTGTCGGCAGAGGAGGCGTACGCGTCATTTGTACGCAAAGCATACACGCAGGTTCCCGGGGAATTAAAGGATGTGCTGAGTCCGTATGTATCGGAAACAGTGGAATATAATTGTGCTTCAGAGATGGCGTTTGCAAAGAAAATAAGGGACTACTTTGCCATGAATTATGAATATACGCTGATGCCGGGAAGAGTTCCGCAAGGGAGAGACGGCGTTGAGTATTTCTTAAATGAGAATAGAAAAGGATACTGCGTTTATTTCGCGTCGGCGGCAACGTTGATGTTCCGGCAGGCAGGCATCCCCGCAAGATATGTGGAAGGGTTTATTATTTCAACGGATATGATGCAGAATGCCGATAGTGATAACAGCGGAAATGTAACCGTGGCGGTTGCCGATAATAAAGCGCATGCGTGGCCGGAGATTTATATTGCCGGTTACGGATGGGTTCCCGTGGAAGTGACTCCCGGTTTTTACACGGAAAATGCCGGCGTAAAGCTGCCGGAAAGTACTACTGACTGGGATGGTCCGATAGACGATGATGAAGAAGAGGAAGAGGATGATGCAGATACGCAGACAGATGCTAATAGTAAAAACGAGGAAAGCAAAGACGAAAAGGGAATCTTAGGCGGCGTAAAGGCGGCGCTTTGGTTTGCGATAATTGTAATGCTGATGGGGGGCGCATGTTTGACATGTGTACTGGTTGGAAAAAGAAACAGTAAGAAAGTTTTTGCATTGCTTGACGGAACGGAAAAATTGGACAATAAGGAGCAGGTATTGCTGTTGTGGCGGTACATTGAGAGGCTGTTGTTGTTCAAAAAAGTTAAAATACCGGATAATCTGACGGTGGCTGAATTAAAGCAATTTTTAAAAGAACATTTTGTATGCTTTTCAAATGCAGACTGGGATGATAAAATAGATTGTATCATGGAGGTATATTTTGGAAAGAAAATACCTTCCGACAAAGAGACGGATGATATATCAGAGATTGCGCGGTGTTTCCGACAGGAGACGGAATCCGGTTTAAACCGGATGGAAAAGTTCCGTTTTCATATGATTCATGGATTATAACAGGAGGAATTGTGTATGCAGATTACATTTTTAGGCGCGGACCATGAGGTTACCGGGAGCTGTCATTATATGAAGGTGTGCGGCAGAAATATACTTGTGGACTGCGGCATGGAGCAGGGAAATGACGTTTATGAGAATCAGGAGCTGCCGGTCAATGCTTCGGATGTGGATTATGTGCTTTTAACGCATGCGCATATTGACCATTCGGGTTTAATTCCGCTGTTGTATGTAAACGGGTTCCGCGGAAAAGTATATACGACGGAGGCGACGACGGACCTGTGTAAGATAATGCTTCATGACAGCGCGCATATTCAGATGTTTGAAGCGGAATGGCGCAACCGTAAAGCCAAACGTTCGGGCGGTAAGGAATTTATTCCGCTTTACGACCTTGAGGCGGCCCAAAGGGTCATGGAGTACTTTGTGCCATGCGACTATGAGCAGATTATCGAGATTGAGGAAGGATTGTCGGTGAGATTTCAGGATGCCGGGCATCTTCTCGGTTCCGCAAGCATTGAAGTGTGGTTTCGTGAGGATGACATCTCCAGAAAAATTGTTTTTTCCGGAGATATCGGAAATTATAACAAGCCGATTATTAAGGACCCGCATTATGTCTCTGAGGCGGATTTCGTTGTAATGGAATCTACATACGGCAACAGGTGTCATCATGATACGGCGGATTCGGTAAAAGAGCTTGCGGCTTTAATTGAAATGACTTTAAAAAGAGGAGGAAATCTTGTAATTCCTTCTTTTGCGGTGGGGAGAACGCAGGAACTTCTTTATTATATCCGTAAGATTAAAGCGGACAATATGATACCGGAGCTTCCGAATTTTAAGGTATTTGTGGACAGTCCGCTGGCAGTTGAGGCAACGAGCATTTTTAATAAGCATGTAGAGGGATATTTTGATGAGGAAGCGATGGAACTGGTGAGACGGGGAATTAATCCGATTAGTTTCCCGGGACTCAATCTGGCGGTTTCCAGTGCGGAGTCAAAAAATATTAATTTTATCCAGGAACCAAAAGTGATTATTTCCGCGTCGGGAATGTGCGAGGCGGGACGTATCCGCCACCATTTGAAACATAATTTGTGGAGACCGGAATCGCTTGTGCTGTTTGTGGGGTATCAGGCAAACGGGACGATGGGACGCGCGATTCTTGAGGGCGCAAAATCGGTGCGGCTTTTTGGCGAAGAAGTTGAAATTCGTGCGGAAATACGCAAGATGGAAGGAACAAGCGGTCATGCTGATAAAAACGGACTGCTGCACTGGATAAATGAATTTGAACCAAAGCCGAAAAAAGTGTTTGTGGTTCACGGTGAAGATTCGGTCTGCGATGAGTTCGTGGAATGTCTGAAAAAAGAGTATGGCTATTGCGCGGAAGCGCCATATACGGGAGCTTCTTACAGCCTGATTGACGGTCAGATGATTGAGGGCGGTAACAGGGAGAAGAAGAGCCGCAGGGTAATTGCTAGAAGAAATAACAGTATTTATGACAGGCTTGTTGCGGCAGGCAAACGCCTTCTTACGGTTATCACACATAATGAGGGCGGGGCAAACAAGGATTTAGCAAAATTCACCGACCAGATTAATGCCTTATGTGATAAATGGGACCGTTAGGGAGGAATATCATGAAAAAAATGCTGTTTGTTTACAATCCGAATTCAGGGAAAATGCAGATTAACGATAATCTGTCCGAGATTATCCAGATATTTTCCGCGGCGGACTATGAGGTTACGGTATATCCTACAAAAGCGCAGATGGACGGTCACAATAAGATTAAAGGCTGCGACGGCGTTTATGATTTGATTGTATGCAGCGGCGGCGACGGAACTCTGAATGAGACAGTGGCGGCAGTGATGGAGTTTAAAGACTTAAAACCGTTTATTGGTTATATTCCAAGCGGAACGACGAATGATTTTGCGAAAAGTCTCGGCATATCGGCAAATATGCTGCAGGCGGCAAAAGATATTGTAGAAGGGGAGGCGAGAGGCTGTGATATCGGAATGTTTAACGGAAGATATTACAATTATGTGGCGGCATTCGGAGCGTTTACGGAAGTTTCTTACGCCACGCCTCAGGAGTATAAGAATGTTTTGGGACATCAGGCATATCTGCTTGAAGGGTTAAAGAGTATTCCGTTTATTAAGCCGTCCCACCTTGTGATAGAGTCGAACGGAGAGACAGTCGAAGGAGATTTTATTTATGGGATGGTTACAAATACCATGTCTGTAGGCGGATTTAAAAATATCGCGGGACGCAATGTCAAGCTGGATGATGGATTATTTGAATGTACGTTTATCAGAAAGTTTGAAGCGGTTTCGGATTTTAATAAACTGCTGACGGCTATTTTATATAAGGACGCGAAGAATCCGAATTATTATCATGTGAAAACGAACCATATTACCATTCACAGCGATGAAGAAATTCCGTGGGTGCTGGACGGAGAGTTTGGAGGCACGCATAAAGATGTGGAAATTCATATTATCGGCAATGCTGTGAATATTCTGACGCCGGTGAAAAAACAGGAAGAGACAGAAAAAAACTAAAATAATGAAATACAATTTGACTGAATTAGGTGAAACCGGATTGTTTCACCTAATTTTTTTATGTAAAAACGGTGTTGGCAGGCAGATAAAATTAAAAAATACACAGAGAACGCAAAAAAATAAATAAAAAACATGCAATATTGTCAGATAATTAATGTATGAAGATAACAGTTATCGAATAATCAGACAATTGTACGAAATTTACTATTTACATTTTTTACAATGGGGTGTATAGTAGCAGACAAGTTCAATAATACGGAAAGGAAGATAAGGAATATGGATGGATACAGAAATATTGGTTTATATGACGCACGGTTTGAACATGATAACTGCGGTATTGGTTCCGTAGTAAATATCAAGGGAATTAAGACACATGAAACGGTGTCAAACGCATTAAAGATTGTCGAGACGCTTGAACACAGGGCAGGTAAGGACGCCGAGGGCAAAACCGGCGACGGCGTCGGGATTATGCTGCAGATTTCGCATAAGTTTTTTGCAAAAGAAGCCCAAAAGCTGGGCATCAAACTCGGAGACGAGAGAGATTACGGCGTGGGTATGTTTTTCTTTCCGCAGGATGAGTTAAAGCGCAATCAGGCAAAAAAGATGTTTGAGATTATAGCCGAGAAAGAAAACCTGAAGTTTTTAGGCTGGAGAGAAGTTCCAACCAAGCCGTCCGTATTAGGCAAGAAGGCGGTTGACTGTATGCCGTGTATTATGCAGGGATTTGTAAAGAGACCCGTCGATGTTGAAAGAGGACTTGCGTTTGACAGGAGGCTCTATGTGGCGAGACGTGTGTTTGAGCAGAGCAACGATAATACTTACGTCGTATCGTTATCGAGCCGTACTATCGTATATAAGGGTATGTTTCTGGTAGGACAGCTGCGTTCGTTTTTTGAGGATTTGCAGAATCCTGATTATGAGTCGGCAATCGCGACGGTTCATTCGAGATTTTCAACGAATACGAATCCGAGCTGGGAGAGGGCGCATCCGAACAGACTGATTGTGCATAACGGCGAGATAAATACGATTACCGGTAATGCGGATAAGATGCTCGGACGTGAAGAGACGATTAATTCAAAAATACTGGGAGAGGAAATGCATAAACTGCTTCCGGTCATTAACAGGGCAGGTTCCGATTCGGCAATGCTTGACAATACGCTGGAATTTTTGATGATGAACGGTATGCCGCTTCCGTTAGCCGTGATGATTATGCTTCCGGAACCG
>CAJTZH010000024.1 GCA_910584325.1 uncultured Lachnospiraceae bacterium
GTCACTTGGCAGAGTGGCGGTTGTTGCTTTTCACAATTATCGTAATAAAAAGAAAACCGGTCAAATCAAACCCGACTTGACCGGCTTCCCATCTAAGCCATTCTGTGGCGTTTATTCTTAGAACTTCCCAGCCTTTGCTGCTTCCTCAATCGAAACGGCAACAGCCACCGTCATACCAACCATAGGATTGTTTCCTGCACCGATCAGACCCATCATCTCAACGTGTGCCGGAACGGAAGACGAACCTGCAAACTGCGCGTCGGAATGCATACGTCCCATCGTGTCGGTCATACCGTATGAAGCAGGACCTGCCGCCATATTATCCGGATGAAGCGTACGTCCCGTACCGCCGCCTGACGCTACAGAAAAATACTTCTTGCCCTGTTCGATACATTCCTTCTTGTATGTACCTGCAACAGGATGCTGGAATCTTGTAGGGTTCGTAGAGTTACCGGTAATGGAAACGTCAACCTTCTCCTTATGCATAATCGCAACGCCTTCCGTTACGTCGTTCGCGCCGTAGCAGTTTACTGCCGCACGAGGTCCGTTGGAGTATGCCTTACGGAATACTTCCTTCACTTCGCCTGTTGCGTAATCCATCTCTGTCTCAACATATGTAAAGCCGTTAATTCTTGAAATAATCTGCGCCGCGTCCTTACCGAGACCATTTAAGATAACACGAAGCGGTTTCTGACGAACCTTGTTTGCCTTTAACGCAATACCGATTGCGCCTTCTGCCGCCGCGAATGATTCATGTCCTGCAAGGAAACAGAAACAGTCTGTCTCTTCTTCCAGTAACATCTTACCTAAATTACCGTGTCCGAGACCAACCTTTCTCTGGTCCGCTACAGAACCCGGAATACAGAATGCCTGGAGTCCTTCACCGATTGCTGCCGCTGCGTCCGCCGCCTTTTTGCAGCCCTTCTTGATAGCGATTGCCGCGCCGACCGTATATGCCCAGCACGCGTTTTCAAAACAAATCGGCTGGATGCCCTTAATCATGTCGTATACATTCAGTCCGGCGTCCTTTGTAATCTTCTCCGCTTCCTCGATAGAAGCAATACCGTAACCGTTTAATACGGAATTAATCTTGTCAATTCTTCTTTCATATGATTCAAATAATGCCATTATGCTATCCTCCCTTACTGTACTTCTTTGTCTGTTCTAGGGTCAATAATCTTAACAGCATCATCTACACGTCCGTACTGACCGGAAGCCTTCTCATATGCTGTGTTCGGGTCATCACCCTTCTTGATGAAGTCTGTCATCTTACCGAGAGAAACAAACTTGTAACCAATAATCTGGTCTTCAGCGTCAAGAGCAATTCCTGTTACATACCCCTCCGCCATCTCAAGGTAACGCGGTCCTTTCTGGAGCGTACCGTACATGGTGCCGACCTGCGAACGAAGTCCCTTGCCAAGATCCTCAAGACCTGCGCCTACCGGAAGTCCTTCCTCGGAAAACGCGGACTGTGTACGTCCGTAAACAATCTGTAAGAACAACTCTCTCATGGCTGTGTTAATTGCGTCACAAACCAAATCTGTATTTAAAGCTTCCATAACGGTAAGACCCGGAAGAATTTCTGCCGCCATCGCTGCGGAGTGCGTCATACCGGAGCATCCGATCGTCTCAACCAGAGCTTCCTGAATAATGCCTTCCTTAACATTTAACGTCAGCTTACATGCCCCCTGCTGAGGAGCGCACCATCCGATACCGTGTGTCAGTCCCGAAATGTCCTTTACGTCTTTATTCTTTACCCACTTTCCTTCTGTAGGAACCGGGGCTGCGCCATGATGAACGCCCTGTGCCACTGGGCACATTTCTTCAACTTCTCGTGAAATAATCATTGTAAATCTCCTTTCTTTTATAAAAACACCTACGGGTATTTTCTCATAATACGACAAAATAGTCAACGTTTTTCAACCACTTCGCCCTGCTTTTTATAAATGCTTTTTTGAGGGACAAATCCCCTCACGCCAGACAGCGGATAAATGTTGCTCTCCCGTCCGATGACCGTACCGGGATTTAAAATGCTTCCGCATCCGACCTCCACATTATCGCCTATCATGGCGCCGAATTTCTTCAGTCCCGTCTCTATTTTCGTTCCGTTTACATGGACGCAGACGAGCGTCTTGTCGGATTTCACGTTCGACGTGATGGAACCTGCTCCCATATGCGCCTTATAGCCGAGAATGGAATCGCCGACATAATTATAATGAGGAACCTGTACTTTATTGAACAGAACCACATTTTTCAGTTCCGTGGAATTTCCGACAACGGCACCCTCGCCCACAATCGCGTTTCCACGGATAAATGCACAGTGCCTTACTTCCGCGTTTTTCCCGATAATACAAGGTCCCGTGATACTTGCCGAAGGCGTCACGGATGCGCTTTTCGCAATCCATATATTCTCCGAAACCTGATTGTATTCTTCTGCTGAAAGCGTTTTTCCAAGTTCCATAATAAACGGACCGATTTTCGGAAGCGCTTCCCACGGATAGGTCAGCCCCGTAAACAGCTCCTTTGCTATCGTCTCGTCCAAATCATATAAATCCTGAATCTCAACCATTTTAAACCTCTCTATTCTACCGTCACTGATTTTGCAAGATTTCGCGGTTTATCCACATCGCAGCCTTTGAGTACCGAGGTATAATAAGCAATAAGCTGCAGAGGAATTGCCGCAACCGCAGGCATTAAAATCTCGTCAACTTCCGGCAGCCTGATGATGCAGTCAGCAACGCTCTCCTCCACATCAAGCGTTTCACTGCAGACAAGAACTACCATCGCGCCTCTTGCCTTCACTTCCTTAATATTGCTTATCGTCTTTTCAATCAGACTCGTCTGCGTCGCCACGGCAACAACCGGCATCTGGTTCGTCACAAGCGAAATCGTCCCGTGTTTTAATTCTCCTGCCGCGTACGATTCCGAATGAATGTAAGAAATTTCTTTTAACTTTAAAGACCCTTCCATACTCAGCGCGTAATCGAGCCCTCTTCCGATATAAAGAAGACTGTCCGCATTCATAAGACGCGCCGCCGTCTGCTGGCATACCGCTTTACAATTTAACGTTTTTTCGATATAATCCGGTATCACAAGCAGTTCACCGACATATTTTCTGCACTGCGCCTCATCAATTGCACCTTTCGCAAAAGCAATCTCAAACGCCAGAAGATACATTGCCGCAACCTGTACGGAATACGCTTTCGTTGACGCGACGGAAATCTCCGGCCCAGCGTTCGTGTACAGCACCATGTCCGCCTCTCTCGCAATGGAAGAACCCACCACATTGACAATGGCGAGCGTCTCGGCTCCTAATTTTTTCCCGAGTTTTAGCGCCGCCAGCGTATCTGCTGTTTCACCCGACTGGGAAATGACAATCAGCAAATCGCCCTCACCGATTAACGGCTCACGGTAGCGGAACTCCGACGCGATATCCACAATCACCGGCACTCTCGCCAGCTTTTCAATCACATATTTTCCGACCATACCTGCATGCATCGCCGTACCGCAGGCAACCACAAAAATCTGGCGGTATTTGTTTAACTTCTCCACGGTTAAACCGGTCTCGGAAAAATCAGGCATGCCGTCCTTCACACGGGGACTTACCGTCATCTTGACCGCGTTCGGCTGTTCATGGATTTCCTTTAACATAAAATGTTCATATCCGCCTTTTTCCGCGGCGTCAATATCCCACGTTGCCGTCTGCAGTTCCTTTGTGAGCACATTTTTCCTGGTATCATAAATCGTAACGCCCTGCTCGGTAAGTTCACAGATTTCATCCTGCTCAATCAGGTAATAATCTCTTGTATATTTGAGAATTGCCGGCACATCAGACGCGATAAAATTCTCGTTTTCACCGACGCCTACAATCAGTGGACTGTCTTTTCTCACCGCATAAATTTTGCCGGGAAAATCGCGAAAAATAATTCCCAGCGCATAAGAACCCTCTATCTCGGAAAGCACTCTGGCAATCGTTGCAAGCGGCTCGCCGTCATAATAATAATCAAGAAGTTTTGCTACGGTCTCCGTATCCGTCTCGCTCTCAAAACCGTACCCTTCCTTTATCAGAAAATTTTTGATTTCCTTGTAATTCTCTATAATACCGTTATGGACGATAGAAATCCTCTTATTGCCATGAGGATGAGAATTGATATCCGAAGGTTCCCCGTGCGTTGCCCATCTCGTATGACCAATACCGCAGCGGCCGTCCGGCTTCCCCTCTTTATTCATCTTCTCCACCAAATCAAGAAGACGTCCCTTTGTCTTTGAAACTTTTATCATATTCCTGTCAAACACCGCAATTCCCGCCGAATCATATCCGCGGTACTCGAGCTTTGACAATGCGTCCACCAGCACATCCGTACAGTTTCTTTTCCCCACATATCCGACTATTCCACACATAATACTCCTCCTATAAGCACTGTTCAAATATCCGGTCCAGAATCCGGAAGAAATGCATATCCTCTAAGTTCCATGTATTCCGTATCACAACGGACTCGTAACTGATGACAAATGTCTTTTTGCTCTTTGCCAAAAGTTCATGGTGCATCAGGGATAACACGCCCTGACTGCATAATTTTTCATAGATTTGCGCATTTTTCTCTTCAAACGCCTTTATATTATTTACGACCAAAACACCTTTCTCATACATCTTTTCTAAATTTTCATCAATAATATATTCTATGGTATCCGCAGCAAGCTTCTTGGAAAGCAGCTTATTTCCGCACTGCGCTACTACGGACAAATCCGTTTTATTATAAACAATAATCCGCTCCACACCAAAATAATCGACGATATCATTTAAAATATTATCTAATGGATATCCTTCGCCGCACAGTACCATATCCGTAATCTTACAGATAACCTCGCTCTTTTCCATCCCTTTGCGGCTGATAATTCCGATATTTTTTATGCCTGACTGTAAAATATCCTCTACCGGTCCGTGTTTCCCCAGATTATAAATAATATAGCGGTTCTTCCCTTTACTCTTCGCGCGGTACAAAAGATAATCCGCCAGATGAAACAGCGTATCAAAATCCTTGGCATTATCAGGATACATCGAAATACCGATAGACGTTGTAATGTGAAATCCGTCTACCGCGTCGGAATACGCCGTGGCAATATTATTTTTAATGCTGCGCAGAATAACACGAAGCTGGTCCTCATTTTCAAATGTATCAAAGACAATGAAAAACTCATCGCCGCCGATTCTCCCCGTCTTGCCGATTCCTTTCACCTGCTCCGCAATAATAGCCGCGCACTTTCGCAGCACATCATCGCCTTGCGCATGTCCGTAGTTATCGTTGACATTTTTAAAATCGTCGATGTCGATAATCGCCAGAGCGGTCTTTTGTTTCGCCACATCAATCCTTCTCTTGGCATAACCGGTAATATCCTCTTTCAAAATCAGACCTGTCAGCTGGTCGCGGCGCACAGCCTCTCCCGAAGACAGTGTCTGCGGATTACCGATATGACCTACCGTCTTTACATGCACACCGTCTACATAAATGGCAGTTCCCGTTACCATCACATTTTTACCGCTGGCTTTACCTACAAAAGAACATTCGAAATTTCTCGTTCCGTTCTTCAAATCCACCATAAACTTTATGATTTTTTCACTGCATTCTTCCGTTAACGCTTCCGAAAGACGCTCCTGCAGTTCAAAAAGCCCCGTCTCACTCAGTACGCTTTTTCCGACGTCAAACTGGTAGCTGGTAATCAAATTCGTTTTACAGTCATACGAATAATAAACACTGGCATACTGCGCAAGAAGTGCATCCTTCTCCTTCACATCCAGTAAAAGCTGACAATACCCGTAAAAAAGCCGTTCCATCTCTATCATATGTATTCCGGTCTTATCCGAAGCTTCCTGTTGTATCAGCTGACAAAGCATCCTGTGAATATCCCCGTTCTCCGCGAATACATCCAATACAAATATACTGCCGTATTCCTGCCTCTCCTCCATTTCCAAAAGCAGTTCCCTGGAATCTTCCGTCATCATTCCGTCAAACGTATAATACAGCCTCTGTCCAAGAAAGGTATAAAAAGCAGCATTTGCCGTTACCACGTCATAATTTGAACGCTTATAAATTATCTCATAGATACTTTCCAACTGTTTTTCCATATAAAACCACCTTATTTATAGTATTTTGACGATGCATTAAAATAGGATGACAGCTCACGCTGGTTATTCAGTCTTAAAACGCCTGCTGTCCTGTTCTGGATAAAGTTTCTAAGCTTCACCATATATTCCTCTTCCGTAATCGTCCCCTCCGCCACATACGTTAACCCCTTTTCCCAGCTTGCTGTAAGTTCCGGATTGAGCAAATGCCGGATGGAAGAGTCTACCACGTCATATATCATTTCCCCCATCTGTGTAGGTGTAATCACCTGTGTTTTCTGATTGACGGCGATATATCTGATTGTATTGAGCTTCTTCAAAATCTCCGCTCTCGTCGCGCTTGTTCCGATTCCGCTTCCTTTTATCTGTGCCCGCAGTTCCTCATCCTCAATCAACTGTCCCGCGTTTTCCATCGCAAGAATCATGGAGCCGGAATTGTACCTCTTTGGCGGCGTCGTTTCACCCTCTTTTACAAACAGCTTGTCAACGTCGAGAGGTTCTCCTTTTTTAAGCTTATTTAACTCCGTTAAAAACGCTTCGTCCACCCCGACGTCCTCCGTCTGGTCTTCACTCCTTTTTTCAGCATTTTTCTTTAAGAAAGAATACTGTCCCCCGACTTTTAAATACCCTTCCGACAACATCACCTTGAAAGAAGAAAAGAACCGCTCCGTTTTCATGCGGGTTTTCATTGCTATTTTCTGATAGACGGCAGGTGGATAAAAAATACTTAAAAACCTTCTGACAATCACCTCGTATACTTTAACCGCCGTCGCCCCAAGCGTTCCCAGAGCCGAAAGTCCCTGCCCTGTCGGAATAATCGCGTAATGGTCCGTAATCTGCTTATCGTTACAGTACCGTGTGGACGCTATCTTCTGGTAGGCACCGCCGTTTAGTATCTCTTTTGCGAACTCCCCGCCTGTCGAATACGCGGTCAGTCCTTTTAAATTCTTACTGATTTCTTTGCACACTGCCGTTGAAAGCACTCTCGCGTCTGTTCTCGGATACGTAACGAGCTTTTTTTCATAGAGTTCCTGAACGATTTTTAACGTCTCGTCAGGACTGATTTTAAATAATCTGGAGCAGTCATTCTGAAGCTCCGCCAGATTATATAAAAGCGGTGGATTTTTATTTTCCTTTTTCTTTTCAATTTCCTCGATAACACCCCCGGCAGGTTTCTCTTCCTCCAAAAATGCTATCAGCTCATTCGCTTTCTCTCTCGTCTTAAAGCCGTTTTCTTTATACAAAAACGGCGTTCCGAAATATTTCGAACCTTCTACTGCCCGCCATTCTCCCTCAAATTCATGTTCTCCGATTTTCATGCCTGCCAGTACACGGTAAAACGGCGTCTTGACAAACGCGCGGATTTCGCGCTCCCTTCTGACGACCATTCCCAAAACACAGGTCATTACCCTGCCCACGGAAATCACAGCGCGTTCCTGCTTCAGATAAGAGGCTACACTTTGTCCGTACTTGAGCGTCAAAAGTCTTGAAAAATTAATGCCCATCAGATAATCTTCCTTGGCACGAAGATACGCCGAAGCCGATAAATTATCGTACTCTGATTCATCTTTGGCATTTCTGATTCCTTTGAGGATTTCCTCCTCCGTCTGTGAGTCAATCCAGACACGCTTTCTGTTTTTGCCCGCCACGCCGGCCATCTGCTCCACGAGCCGGTAAATATATTCTCCCTCGCGCCCCGAGTCTGTACACACGTAAATCGTATCTACATTCTCACCGGTCAGAAGCCTTTTTACAATCTCAAACTGCTTGCTGACTGCCGGAATCACTTCGTACCGGAATTCGTCAGGTATGAAAGGAAGCGTATTAAGAGACCAGCGTTTAAGCGCAGGGTCATATGCCTCCGGATAACTCATCGTCACCAGATGTCCAACGCACCATGTTACAATGGAATTATCTGATTCCAGATATCCGTCCCTTCTTAAAAAATTCTCTTTCAGCGCCTTGGCAAACTCCTGTGCCACACTGGGCTTTTCTGCTATATAAACTGACTTTGACATCACTGCTCCTACAAATCTTTGATATCCACCAGAACTATATTTTCCTGCTGTCTTGATATCTCTTTCAATTCCTCGCAAAAGCCGGATTTCGCGAACAGATAAATGTAAGCCGTCCGCAGTCCCGCCTGCACGATATTTTCATTCAGTATATAAAGTGTTTCCGCCTGCATCGGTTCGTCTAAAAACTCACACTGTCCCACCATGCTGATGCCGTCCTTATCTTCACGGATAATGTCAATCCTGACATTTTTCTCAAAAACACGGCTCTTTCTCACCGTCTTAATCGCCAGCCCGTCATGTTCTTCCAAAAGCTGCATATATTCGCTGCATACACGAATAAACGCCTCATTCATGAAATCGTTCAGTGAAAACTGAATATACTCGTTATAAAAATCCGCCGCCGCAAGTTCGGTAAGCGCCGTCTGGTTAAAATACAGATAGCGGTACCAGAATTCCAGATACCCCGGTTTCACACGGTACGAACCTTTCTTAATATTTTCCTTTCCCGATACATCGTAAGAATACACTTTTTCAACCAAATCACGTTCCATCAGATTCTTCAGATAAACACTGATTTTGTCACGTCCGAATCCCGTATAATTGTAAATGTCGTTTATCTTGTTCATTCCCGACGCCATACAGCCGAGAATTGTATTGTAAAGTGCCGTTTCACGCAGTTCTTCACGAATATTGTTATGTCCCTCTTCCCTGAGAAACGCCCCTGCCTGCAAAATATTTCTGCATACGTTCTCCTCAAACGAGAGCTTTCTGCTCATCTTGGAAATATAAAGCGGAACGCCTCCTGTTATTCCGTAAAACCGCACGCAGTCTTCTATCGCATAGGACGCAAAAAACCGCATAGTATCCATAAATTTCAGCTCTTCCAGTTTCATGTAGACAATTTCTTTTTCCATGTCGCCAAAGAGCTTCTTCCTGTTCCCCTCAATATAGCTGACGGAAGAACTGACAAGAATCACCATCACTCTTCCGTAATCAGCCTGATTTTTGACCATGGCAAACACGGCTTTTAAAAAATCGCCGTCGTTTTTGGAAATATGGGTAAATTCATCAATAACAATAACTTTTTTTACATTGTTACCCATTGTCACGCCGATAAAGACATCCTCATAACTAGACAGATATCCGTTCAACACGCTCGGACCGTAGACTGCGTTCGACATAAAAAATCTTGCCTCCTCAGCCGCCGCCGGTATGACGGAATAATAAAAGCTGTCCTTGCCATTCATAAATTCTCTCGCAAGCGTCGTCTTACCCATTCCCGTTCTGCCATACAGGACTACAATTGAGCTTTTCAGTTTTCCGTATAAATTCTGCAATGAAGCTAACTGTTCATCCCGTCCTACTAACATCTTTCCTCCCTGATAACAGCCTTAATCGAATCGGCATTCATCGGTCTTGCGAGATAAAATCCCTGTATATTATCACATTTCATCCTTCTTAAGAATTCGTACTGTACTTCCGTCTCCACACCCTCCGCAATAATCTCCATACCGAGTCTCTGCATCATCTCTATCACCGAACTGGTAATAATGTCCGACGTTTTCATCTCTCCCAGACTGTCCACGAAAGTTTTATCTATCTTTAATGTATCAACAGGGATATTTTTCAGGTATGACAAAGAGGAATACCCTGTGCCGAAATCATCCAGCGATACCTTAATCCCGTTGTTTCGTATTCTCTTTATCATTTCAACCAAATGAAACTCGTCTTCTAAGAATACAGACTCCGTAATCTCAATTTCCACTTTTTCCGGGTCCATATGATATTCTTTAATCAGCGAATACAGCATACTTTCAAACGTAACCTGGCGAAACTGCACCGGCGAGATATTAACGGAAATAATCCCGTCAAATCCATAGGCTTCTTTCCATGTCATATAATCTTCAAATGCCCTGCGAAGCACCCATTCCCCGATTTCCACAATCAGACCGTTCTTTTCCGCAAGCGGAATAAACTGCGTCGGCGGAACAAAGCCGAGAACATCATCGCGCATACGGATTAAAGCCTCCATACCGCGAAGCTTTCTTGTAGCGGTGTAATACTGCGGCTGGTAATAAAGCGTAAATCTGCCGTCCTCTAAAGCCTGCTTCATGGTTTTTTCCATCTCTATCCGCACAAGGAATTTCTCAAGCATCGATTCCTCAAAAAACAAAATGCTGTTTTTGCCGCTTTCTTTGACGCGGTGCATCGCAATATCGGCATTACTGATTAAATCAACCGCTCTCTTTCCGCTCTCCGGATACTGTGAAATACCGATACTGACTGTCAGTCTCTGCGTCAGTCCGTTTGACAGTGTCAGCGGCACAGCTAATTTTCTCCTGATATCCATGGCAATCTTCTGCGCCGTATGCCTGGAGCTGTCATATATGGATATCACAAACTCGTCGCTGTCAAACCTCGCTACTCTCGTTGTCTCGTTGGCATATTCCTTGAGGAGCAGCGCAAATTTCGAAATAAACGTATCCGCGATTTTGTATCCGATACTGTCGTTGATATCCTTAAAGTCATCAATATCCACATAAAGAATATTAATAGCGACATCCTCGTTTGCCGCGCGTTTAATATCGTCATCAAGGAGCTTCGTAAAATAAGAGCGGTTTACAAGTCCCGTTGTCGTATCGTAATACGCCTTGTACGCAAGTTCCTCTTTCTGCATCTTTACCGTCGTGATATCTTTAAAAAATCCGATTTCTTCGGTTAATTTTCCTTTGTCATTGTAAATAAAACGAAACGTCGCCTCAATCCAAGTCACATTGTCACACAGACGAAATTCACAGACAACGCCGGAATCCTTCTGCGCGATTGCCCGTTCTTTCCATCTTGAAAAATCAAATACATCATCGTCGCTGATGGCATTAATCAGATTTCTGCTGTCAAAAGGCTTGACCCCGTCATATGTAAACAGGGAATACCAGCTGTCCGACGCGAGAAAATAACCGTCGCTGTAATTTTTATAATAAAATCCGTCGCTGGAAACCTGGGCAACCATCGCGTGGATTCTCTGCGCCGACTCAAGCTGTCTCTGACTTGCCGTCAGAAGGTCCACCTGATACCGGAGCTGTTCGCTGGAAGCGTTTGCAAGCGCGTATGCCGTCTGCGCTTCTTTTTTTGCCTTCTCGGCATCCGTCACGTCCGCCAGAATAATGCAGATATAATTATCATAGGGCGAAAATGTCTTTACATTAAACGTTTTGTCAATATACGGCACTTCCACCAGGCTCTGAACCGGCTCGCCCGTATTATACACAGTTAAAATTGACGACGAAAGCACGTCGTTCTTATTCATCTGCACAAATTCCGATAACAAATACGGTCTGTCAAGCACGCCTTTTGACTTGTCTTTGTAAAGCTCGTAAAAGGCCTTGTTGACCAGACAAAAGTGAATTGCCGGCTCGCCTTCGCACTCCGTAATCTCTCCGCACGCCATCGGATTCTGCGTATTCTCAATAATTCCTTTTAAAACTTCCTGACTGATTTCTTGTTTCATTCCTGTTTCCATGTTAATTCATCTCCATATTCTGGTTTGACTCGTCCAGTGTGAGATTGTACGCCGGAAGGAACTGTTCCATAAAATATTCCGCTTCCGGCAGATTCAAACTGTGTACTGCCTTTTTCGTCGATTCTTTCGCCTGCGCAAAATCGAGATTACCCATCTGCGTTTCTTCAATACATTTAATCAGTGCCGACAATTTATCCGCTGCCTTCACATACTTCCAGAGTTCCTCTTCCTCTGCAGTCTCCAGTAAAAGCGGCCTGTAAACGTCCTGCATTTGCGGCAAAAGTCCGTCAAGCAGTTCGTCCCTTGCCACCTTTTCCACTTCCTTATATGCCCCCCGGATAACCGGACTGTAATATTTGACCGGCGTCGGCATATCCCCTGTGATAATCTCCGTCACGTCATGGAATATGCCAAGCAGGGCAAGCCTCTGAGCATCCAGGTTCCCGTGGTAAACTTCATTATTGATAACGCCCAGCGCATGGGCAATAAAACCTACTTCCAGAGAATGTTCGCTGATATTTTCCTTGATGGTATTGCGCATCAGCCCCCAGCGGTTTATATACTTCATTCTGGAAAGCATGGCAAAAAAATGATTGCTTTTCATAAAAATTCCTGTCTGACACCTTACTCCGTTTCAAACTGATAAACGGTTGTGGTATCGTATTCCTCTCCTGCCTTCACGATTGGAGACGCAAATTCTTCATGGTTTACCGCATCCGGAACATACTGGGTTTCCAGCGCCACGCCACTGTTTCTTGTATATGTTGCTCCATCCTTGCCTGCGTCGTTTAAGAAATTGCCCGTATACATCTGAATACCCGGAAGATCCGTATAAACGGTCATTTTAATTCCGCTTTTCGGACTGTACAGTTCTGCCGCAGGCATCAGCTCGCCTTTGTTGTCAAGCATCCAGTTCTGGTCATAACCGCTGCCGAATTTAAGCGCTTCATAGTCCGCGTCAATATCCTGCCCGATTGCCTTTGGCTTATTAAAATCAAGCGGCGTTCCCGCAACCGGTATCAACCGCCCCGTCGGTATCAGCTCGCTGTCGGTCTCCGTAAAATAGTCGGAATGGATTGTCACAATATGGTCTCTGATACTTCCCGCGCCGTGTCCTTCCAGATTAAAATAGCTGTGATTTGTCATATTCATAACCGTATCTTTATCCGGTACGCCGTTATAGTGAATTATCAGTGAATTATCCGCCGTCAGCGTATATGTCACGCTCACCCGGACCGCTCCCGGAAATCCCTGGTCCATGTCTTCGCTGAAGAGGGAGAACGTTACGGAGGCATCCTCATTCTCGTCTCCCGGCGTCACATCCCACATTCTCTCGTACCATCTCTTAAATCCACCGTGAAGATTGTTCTTTCCGTCATTCTTATCTAATTCGTATGTTGTCCCGTTTAACACAAAACATGCGTTACCGATCCGGTTTGCGTTTCTTCCGACCGTTGCTCCGTGCGCGGAACCATTATTTTCATATCCTTTCAGACTTTCATGTCCCAACAGAACATCAATCGTCGTTTTATCTTTCGCCGGCACGTTCAGCTCCAAAAGCGCCGCGCCAAAATCCATGACCTTTACCGTCATACCGTTTCCGTTATCCAGCGTATACGCATGTACCGGCGTATTGTCTGTCAGATTCCCGTAAAAACTCTTTGATACCTTCATAATAAGCCTCCCGTTTTTTATATTTTTCCTGCTTTCCGCATTTAAAGGCAAAAATCTCTATAGTAAACTTCATTATATCATGGTTTAACAAGAAACTCAAGCGATTCCAAAAACATTTCCAAGAAAAGAAAAACCCCGGACAGCCGGACACGAAACGTGCCGGATACCGGGGTTTTTCCTGGTTACAATATTCAGATATATTCTTTTATTCTATGAAACTGACTGATTTCTCAAAATCAATCTGATGAGGTTCCTTGCCTGTATTAATATGTCCCAATGCCACGGCAATCGCAAACTCATAATCTTCCGGGAACTGCGCCTCTTTTGCAAAATAATCCTTCTTCGCACCTTCCATCGCGCCTCGTATACAGCCGATAATCAAACTGCCAAGTCCCAAAGACTGCGCGGCAAGCGCAATATTTTCCACGCAGATACCGGCATCCACTCTGTTCCAGTAAAAATCTTTTTTGACGCTCAGTAAAAGCACCGTAGGAGCGCCATAATAAAAATCGGAAGTGCCGTTTTTTAATTTTTCTCTCTGTTCCTCATCCTTCTCCTCCTCAAGCAGGAGTCTTACCCTTTCCTGTTCTATTTCCCTTACAAGCCGGCTCTCTTTGGTCAATACCGAAATATGCACCTCCTGCTGATTGCGCGCTGTCGGCGCCTGCAGTCCCGCCGTAAGAATCAGCCTTAACTCTTCTTTCGTCAGCGTTTCTTTGGTATAGCTTCTTGTAGAACTTCTCTTCCCGATTGCCTCTAATACCGCATTCATATCGTCTCTCCTTTACATGATGTATTGCCGTTCGCAAAACAATACCCGCACTTTTGGCATAAAAAACGCAACACCGCTTTTTCATAAGCCTCAAAATCCGTCATCGCACTGTTTGCATGGTCCGCACCCTCTATAACGACTCTTTCCTTTTGACTGGCGCTGCTTTCGTAAAGCGCATCGCTCATTGTCAGTGAAACAATGGAATCCTGCTTTCCATGAAGAAATAAGACGGGAATTTGCAGACTTTTAACGGCACTAAGCGCCGTGGTTTCTTCTAAATCAATATGCCCGAATACACGCGCTCCCAAACTGATAAGCGCGTACGTCAGTCTTACGGGCAATCCCATCTTCCTGACAGTTTCTTTCATAATGGCTGCCGGTTCGGAATACCCGCAGTCAGCCAGCAATGCCTTCACTGTCTGAGGAAGTCCCAGTTCGGACGACATCAATACGGAAGCCGCCCCCATGGATACGCCTGCCAGAAAAATATCCGTTTTCTCCCCAAACCGTTGTGCGGCATACTCCGCCCATTGTTTACAATCATATCGTTCTCTTATTCCAAATGTGATAAATCTGCCCCTGCTCTTTCCATGTGCCCTCTGGTCCGCCATCAATATGTTGATACCGTGTTTTTTGCATATTTTAAAGAAACCGTATCCGTCCCACGCCGGCACGCCGTGATAACCATGAAAAAAAATCATCAGGGGAGCCTTCTTTCGAAATACATACAGTCTGCCGCAAAGCATGCAGCCGTCCCGCGAAATGATACTGACATCCTCGCCCGGCGTATTATCCATATCTTCCACGCCTTTTTGCATCAGCTCCCGATACGTCTTATACAACGCACTTTCTGGTATATGATGGGCGTTTGGACGTTTTCTTTCGGGATAGCAGAATATATACCAAAACAAACCATACACCGACAACCAGAACACAATCATTACAAATAGCACAAAAGCAAGAAGCATCATCCCTCATATCCCTCCTTCATGCGCCTTTTATCTTCGTACATATTGGCATCCGCCGCTTTTACTATCTCGAAAATATCCCTGCCGCGTCCGAACGCCAGACCTGCCGCGCTTGACACCTTTATTCCGTCATCCGCATTATCCGCTTCCAGCGTTTCTTTTACGGACTTTACAATGCGTTCTGCCTCACCGCCCGCCGGATTATCCAGAATCATCAGAAATTCGTCGCCGCCGATTCTAAAGACACGACATCTGTCGTCGGAATGGCTGTACAAAACAGAGGACAGTTTCCCGATTACCCTGTCCCCCATCGCATGTCCGTATTGATCGTTAATGAACTTCAAATTATTCAAATCCCAGAACACAACGGCTGTCTGCTCCACCTTCGGATAATAATCTTCTGCCATTTCCTGATATTTATTTTTGTTAAACACTCTCGTATTGGTATCCGTTTCTTTCAGATAAGTAAGCTGCGCGATTCGAAACGCATCTTCGTTACTGCTGACAACTGTATACTGCATCATCACAGAATAAACAAACAGAATAATACTTCTTGGAAATACTTCAAACACAATAATAATAAACACCGGATTTTCGTTAAACGGAATGTTTAGCGCCGTTTCCGTAATAATATCCAGATACCAGTCTCTCACATGCTGGCTTTCAAGAAGCAGATTGAGGTCGCAAATCCCGTAATAAAAGCTAACAAGTGAACTAATCAGCATCGTCACGGTATTGACGACATAAACAAACCATATTGTGCCGCTTCTTCTGTACTGGATTGCAAACAGCAGCGGCACCACATATAAAAGAACGGCATGAAACGACAAAAACGACGTTATCACCGCCGACACAACACAAATCAGTGATAAAAAAACATATTTGAGCCACGGCTTTGAAAGGTCGCCTTTCAGGTAAACGTAAAGCGGCGGCAGCAACAGCACCAGCGTCACAACAAACGCTGAGGTAATCAGTTTTTTGTCCACCTCAAAAAATCCGGTCACGGTAAGCAGCCAGATAAACGCTATCGACGCCAAAAACCAGATAAACCCTTTTAATGTACGCTTATTTGATTTTATTTCCTGATAAATCAGTTCCCGTCTGTACTGTTCCTGAAAATCCTTCATACAACAAATCCTTTAACCGTTCATCAATGATATAAAATTCCGGGTATTTTCTGCTACATTTCCATGAAATATTTTTGAACCGGCGACAATCACATTCGCTCCTGCCGCAAGAATATCACGAACGTTTCCTTCGTTGATACCGCCGTCAACTTCTACATCCGCCATACTTCCCGCATCATTTAACATCTGCCGTACCATACGGATTCTTTCGAACGCGCCGCTCATAAAATGCTGACCGCCCATTCCCGGTTCTACAGACATCACAAGCACCATATCCACCAAAGAAAGATACGGCGTAAGTTCTGCCACCGGTGTCCCAGGTTTAATAACAACAGCACATTTTTTTCCGTACCGCCTGATTTCGTTTAATGTTTCCGACACATCGCTGCATGCCTCAATATGTACGGAAATCATATCCGCGCCTGCCTCGGCAAAGGCTTTTACATAGCGGATTGGTTCCTCTATCATCAAATGCACATCAAACACCTTATCTGTCACTTTCCTAAGCGACTCCACCACCGGGATTCCGTAAGAAATATTGGGAACGAACATACCGTCCATGACGTCGATATGAATGTACTGCGCCCCCGCTTCATCTACTGCCTTAATCTGCTCGCCCAATCTGGAAAAATCCGCCGCAAGTATCGACGGTGCTAAAATGTTCATTTTAATATCTCCTTATATTCTTAAGTTCGTTATAGATTTCTTTATAATTTTCATACCGGACAGCATTGATTCTGCCGTCATAAACAGCACTCTTCACGGCGCAGTCCGGCTCGTTCACATGAACGCAGCCGTGAAAACGGCACTTTCCTTCAAACTCTGTAAATTCGTTGAAATAAAACCGCAGAGAGTCACAGTCAAATTCCGAAAGATACAGGGAAGTAAATCCCGGCGTATCCATGATATACGTATCTTTATCTACCAGAAACAGCTCCGAATGTCTAGTCGTATGTTTCCCACGCTTGATTTTACCGCTGATGTCGCCCGTTTCCATCAATTTTTCTTTACAGAGATAATTGATAATCGACGACTTGCCTACCCCTGACGGTCCGGCAACAACCGTCGTCTTATCGGCAAGCAGACCTGCAAATTCCAAAAGTCCCGTCTCCTCATAGGTACTGGTAAAGACAAGCCGGCATCCGCTGCCGGCAAATATCCCGGTTAAACGCTCCTGCTCCTGCCTCGTAATCAGCTCCTCTTTATTAAAACAGATAATACAGGGAACCTCTTCTTTCTCCATTCTGATTAAAAAACGGGCAAGAAGATTAAAATTCGGTTCCGGTGCCTTCACCGCGAAAATAATAACCGCCTGGTCAACATTCGCTACTTCCGGTCTTAAAA
Source organism: uncultured Lachnospiraceae bacterium (assembly GCA_910584325.1). GTDB lineage: Bacteria > Bacillota > Clostridia > Lachnospirales > Lachnospiraceae > MGBC120314. The sequence continues at coordinate 17,545 of CAJTZH010000024.1, forward strand.
GACAGTTATTTCTAGGCAGCACCGCCATGATGCTGCCTAGAGATTTTTCTTCATCCAGCACTTCTATCTCTACATTGTCGCCCACGAGAGGTTTAATATTCTTCTTACGAAAATTTCCTTTTGCCTTACATTCGTACAGACAGCCGTTTTCACATTGAACGTAATAAAACCCCGCAATTCCTTTGATGATTTTACCAATCATTGGTTTTGCACCTCTGTCAACGTCACATACATCGTCTGTACGCTTCTCGTCTCTAGCCTTGGCAGTCCCGACGCGTCCGTCCAGCTGTAGCGCGCGTATACTTCTATATTTCCGTCGTTTACGCCCTGCGCGATTCCGTCAAATTCCAGTTCATACTGATCCGGAAGCGTCGCGGCATTCGTAAACGCCATAACTTCCTTGGATAAATTCTCGTTATCCTTCGTCTGTCTCAAAATCACCTGCAGTTCAATCGTGCCGGTCTCCGAAACATAATCCTCCGGTCCCGCAATCGCCCACGCTTTCAGCAGCGTAATCTTGCCCCGGTAGGTTCTGTTCGTGATACCGCTGCTAAGCACATATTCTACAACGGAGCCTGCCGGCAGTTTCGTTCCCGCCGGATAATTCTGCGCCACAACCTTACCGGCTTCCACCGTCTGGCTGCCCACGGTTCCTCCAAGCTGCGCGACAAGTCCCGCCTTGTCGAGCGCCTCCCTTGCGGCGCTCTCATCCATATTCAGAATATTCGGCACTTCGCCTTCCGATGCCTCCTTGCCCCGGCTTACGGTAATCGTAACGGTTTCCCCTGCTTTAATCTGGGAACCGGATACCGGCATCATCTTAATGACAACGCCCTGCTCCACTTCCTTGTTATACTCGTACTCTGTCGTTACGTTCAGGTTCATTGCCTCAAGTGTCTCAACTGCCTTTTCCTCCGTCATATTCCTCACGTCCGCCAGTTCAAACGATTTGGAGCCGGCGCTGATTGTTACTACAATCGTCGTATGCTCCGCCACATGAACCCCTTCGTCAACGCTCTGTGCCATGACAAGTCCTTCTGCAATCACGTCCGACGTATCCGACACACGGCGGAATCCGAGGTTTCTCTCGTTTAACGCCTTCTTTGCCTGTTCTTCCGTCAAACCGATAAGCGGCGGAACCTCCACACCCTCGTTAACCGCAACCGTCGGCGTTGGCGCCGACGTCTGATTTTGTTTATCATTGTTTCCGATTCCGTTAAATGTCATAAATACACGGAACAATACGGCAAACGTAATAATCACAATAACTACGGCAACGCCTACGCCAAGCCAGACCATCAGCTTGTCGATTTTATTATCGTCGCGGACAACTGCCGTCTCGTCGTCATCATCGTCATCCATATAATGATGTTCCTCATATTCCGTCTCGTCGTTATAAATATGGGTCAGGTCAATACTGTTGCCCATGTCGTCTGTATCTTCCACAAAAACCGGCATCACCTGAGGAGCCTTTGTTGGCTGGGACTTTGCCTGTATCCGGCTCATATCGTCCGGCGTAAACATCACCGTCGGAGACGCGTCAATATCATCCGGCATTACCACAAAATTCTCATACGGCGTAATCAGAGAACGTTTCAAATCCGCTATCAGTTCCGTCGCGGACTGATATCTTCTGTCCATACGTTTCTGCGCGCATTTTAAAATAATATTTTCCACGCTGACCGGAATGGAAGGATTATAAACCGACGGCGGAACTAGTTCATTCTGTATATGCATCAATGCAACGGAAACCGTTGTCTCGCCGTCAAACGGCACTCTGCCCGCACACATCTCATAAAGTGTGATACCGAATGAATATATATCGCTTGTAATGTCGGAAAAACCGCCTCTTGCCTGCTCGGGAGAAATATAATGTACCGACCCCATCGCCATGGAATTGACCGTATCCGCGTTCGTCACCTTCGCAATACCGAAATCCGTAACTTTGACTTTGCCCTCGCGGGAAATAATAATATTCTGCGGCTTAATGTCCCTGTGAATAATATTGTGCCTATGTGCCGCCTCGATACCCTGTGCAATCTGAATCGCAATGCTGACTGCCTCCTTGTACTCAAGCGCTCCTTTTTTATCAATGTATTGTTTTAATGTAATGCCCTCTACAAGCTCCATTACTATATAATAGATTCCGTCTTCGTCGCCTACGTCATAGACATTCACAATATTGGCGTGCGCCATGCCCGCTGCAGACTGCGCCTCGCTGCGGAATTTGGAAATATAAATGCGGTCTTCACGGAATTCCGGTTTTAACACTTTAACCGCAACAAAGCGGTTCAGTTTATGACATTTCGCCTTATAGACGTCCGCCGTACCGCCGCTTCCTATTTTCCCTATTATCTCATAACGATTTGCTAAGATTGTACCGTTTTCTAACATTCCTTCTCTTCCTTCCGATAGGTTCTATCTTATACCTCAATCAGAATAACTCCTACATTATCCCTTCCACCATGGTTATTGGCACTTCTGATTAAATTGTCCACCCGTGCCGTAAGGTCCGCCTTCTGCTTAACAAGATTCATGATTTCACTGTCTTCCACCATATTTGTCAAACCGTCTGTACACATTAAAATTACTTCGCCGCCCTTTAAGCGGGTTTCAAAATAGTCTGCCATGACTACCTGCATACCGCCTACGGCTCTCGTAATAATATTTTTATTCTTGTTTGTTCTCGCCTGCGCCCTGTCAAGCTGACCTAAACTGACCAGTTCCTCTACTAAGGAATGGTCCCTTGTTATCTGGGTAATCTCTTTATCTATCACATATAACCTGCTGTCTCCCACATTTGCCACATAAAGCATATTATCTTTGATACATGCAAGCACCGCCGTCGTTCCCATGCCGTTAAACTCTTCCGATTCTCTCGCCTTGCCGAGCACGGCGTCGTTCGCGCGGTGAATTGCCTTTCCCATCAGTGTAATCGGGTCCTTTTCTTCCATAGATGAAATTACATCCACGATCGTTTCCACAGTCAGTTTCGACGCAAGGTCTCCCGCCTTATGTCCTCCCATCCCGTCTGCAACGATAAACAGATTAGGGAGATTTCCTACCGGTTTGTCGGAACAGAAAACCGAATCCTGATTCACTTTTCGTATCTTGCCCACATCAGTTGCCGCGTAAGCTCTCATGTCCATCCTCCTGTTTCTTTATGTAACTTCTAAAAAGCCGTTTGCAGGCTTTCTTTATGTTCGTACCCGTTTCTCTTCTTATGGTAACATTTAATATTTTAACGCAGTATAATCAAAAGGGCAAGTAATTATTCCATATAACTTTTGCGAAGCTGCCCGCAGGCTCCGTTGATATCCCTGCCCAGTTCTCTTCTCACGGTCGCGTTAATTCCCATTTTTTCCAGTCTGTTTTTAAATCCTTGTACCGCCTGTGTTCCCGACTGCCTGTAATCCCGTTCCTTAATCGGATTGACCGGAATCAGGTTCACGTGACAATTTATGCCGCGAAGCAAATGTGCAAGTTTCTCAGCGTCTTCTTCACTATCATTCACACCGCCAACCAGACTGTACTCAAACGTCAGCCTCCTGCCGGTTTTTTCAAAATAGTAACGGCACGCGTCTAAAAGTTCATCAATAGAATATGCATTGGCAATCGGCATTAATTCCCTTCTCTTTTCGTCTGACGACGCGTGAAGCGAAATCGCGAGCGTCAACGAAAACTTCTTATCCCCAAGCTCCCGGATTTTGGGAACAATGCCGCAGGTGGAAACCGTCAGATTTCTCTGGCTTAAATTCATTCCGTTTGTATCCGTGAGCAGCTCGATAAATTTCAATAAATTATCGTAATTGTCAAGCGGTTCTCCCGAGCCCATCACGACCACATGGGAAATCCGCTCGCCCGTATCGCGTTCTATCGCGTAAATCTGCTCAAGCATCTCAGAAGGTGTTAAATTTCTCGTCAGACCGTCCAGCGTGGATGCACAGAATTTACATCCCATCCGACAGCCTGCCTGCGAGGAAATGCACACGGAATTTCCATGCTTATACCGCATAAAAACACTTTCAATCACATTGCCGTCATGCAGTCCGAACAGATATTTTCTTGTTCCGTCAATCTTCGAAATCAATACCTGAACCGGCTTTAACACAACAAATTCGGTTTGCTTTGACAACTCTTTTTGCATCACAGCAGGAAGATTTCCCATCTTGTCATACGAACATACTCTTTTTACGTGCATCCACTGATAAAGCTGCTTGGCGCGAAACTTCGGCTGTCCGCTCTGTACGATATAATTTTCCAGTTCCTCTATATTCAGTGATTTAATATCCATTACGTTTCCCTGACAAATGCCGAAATAAAAAATCCGTCCGTTTCATGTACACCTGGAAGAAGCTGTACGTATCCTTCCTTCGCCGTACCGGTCACATATTTTTCCGGCAGAATGTTCTCCAAATTAATAGGTTTTAACGAGAGTTCGTCCCGAATCCACCGGGCGTTCTCCTCGTTCTCGTTTTTATTGATGGTGCAGGTAGAATAAATCAGCCTGCCTCCTTTTTTGACATAGCGGTACACGGTTTTCAGGATATTTCTCTGTAATGCAATAAGTTCCTCCTGCTGTTCTCTCGTCATATTGTACTTAATATCGGCTTTCCGTCCGATAATTCCAAGTCCCGAACACGGAAGGTCGCAGAATACCACATCATACCGTTCCTCATCCTCCGGAACAAATTCCAGCGCGTCCCCTACGTCTGCGTACACATTTTTAAGTCCCATGCGCGCGATATTTTCCCGCATTTTAGACACTTTACTCTCAGAAATATCTCTCGCCGTAATGCTGCCCGTCCCGTTCATCAGTATGGCGGCATGGATACTCTTGCCGCCGGGCGCTCCGCACACGTCAAGCACCGTTTCGTTTTCCCGTAAAGAAGCCGCGATTCCCGTAAGCATGGAACTTACATCCTGTACAAAAAAGAGTCCTTCCCGAAACACCGCCAGTTTGGTCAGATAATCGTACTCCGACAGCTTCAAAGCGCCAAACACCGACGGCACGCTCTCCACCGTCACATGCTGCTCTTGCAGCCGTTTTACGATTCCGTCCACACCGCAGACGCAAGTATTACACCGCACATAAGTAGGACTTGGATTCTCAAATGCGGCAAATATTGTCTCTGCCGCATCCTGTCCGTACTGCTCTATGACCTGTTCCACAATCCACTGCGGCATTGAGTACTTTACGGATAACTCCTGCGGCGTTTGAAACTGTTCTTTATTTCTCGCGATGTTTCTTAAAACACCGTTCACGAAACCGGAAAGTGTGGAAAATCCTCTTTTTTTCGCGAGTTTTACCGCCTCGTTGCACACCGCGCTGTCCGGTATCCCGTCCATACACAAAATCTGATATGCCGACATCCGCAAAAGATTGCGGATAAGCGGTTTCATTTTTTCCGTTTTCACTTTGGAAGTTTTATTGATAACATCATCCAGATAAATTTGTTTTTCTATCGTTCCCTCGGACAGCCGCGTCAGAAACGCGCGCTCGTTTTTATTGAGATACTGGTATTTCGCAAGAGCGCTGTTTACCACTACATGGCTGTATGCGCCCTTTTCGTTTACCTCTGTCAAAATATCGAGAACCACTGCCCTAACATTTACTTGTTCCGTCATAAACGCTCCCCGGTCTCTACTCTCGTTCCCAGAAGAAACGCACGCGCATCCATCCGTTTCTTGCCTTCCAACTGTAACTCTTTCACCGCAAGCGCATTTTTGCCGCATTTTATTGTAAATCCTGTTTTATCCGCAAAAACGACCTGTCCCGGTTCATATTCCGCGAAATCCCCAACGACTACGTCCGCGTCCCAGATTTTTAATGTCTTCCCATGAAGCTTTGTATAGGCGCTCGGCCACGGATTTAAGCCGCGGATAAGACATTCAAGTTCGTCCGCCGGTTTATGAAAATCCAGTTCTCCCAGTGATTTTTCTATTTTTTTTGTGTGCGTCGCCTTTGCATGTTCCTGCGGCGTTTTTTGTATTGTTCCTTTTTCGAGTCCTTTGAGGGTCTCCACAAGAAGTTTCGCGCCGGTAACGCTCAGTTTGTCAAAAAGGCTGCCGCCCGTCTCCTTTTTTGAAAGCGGCACACTTTTTTGCAGCAGCATATCGCCGGTATCTACGCCTGTGTCCATCATCATTGTTGTAACACCGCTCTCATTTTCACCGTCAATCACTGCCCACTGTATCGGCGACGCTCCGCGGTATTTCGGAAGAAGCGACGCGTGTACGTTTACACAGCCGTACTTTGGCATGGAAAGAAGTTCGTCCGGCAAAATCTGCCCGAAGGCAACCACCACGATGACATCCGGCGCAATCTGCCGGATTTGCGCGATAAACGCCTCATCGCGCGCCTTTAGGGGCTGTAACACCGTAAGACCTTTTTCGATTGCAAATTCTTTGACCGGTGACATGGAAAGCTCTTTGCCCCTGCCTTTTGGCTTATCCGGCTGCGTCACAACCGCCGCCACTTCATATCCTGCCAGAAGCATTTCTTTTAACGTCTCCACCGAAAAATCCGGCGTTCCCATAAATACTGCTTTCATCTAGTTTTCCTCCGTCCGGGTATTGTCTACCAGACTTCCTTCCACAAAATCCACATACATTTTGCCGTCTAAATGGTCTACCTCATGACAGATTGCCCTTGCAAGCAGTCCTTCACCTTCGACAATAAATATTTTCATATTTTCGTCCATCGCTCTTGCCTTCACATAATTCGGACGCGTTACGATACCCGATTTTCCCGGTACGCTTAAACACCCTTCGTAGTCGGTCTGCTCCCCGTCCGTTTCGATAATCTCAGGATTAATCATCGTAAGAGGCTCGCCGTCGCCCACGTCAATCACCACGATTCTCTTTAAAATGCCCACCTGCGGTGCCGCCAGTCCCACGCCGTCCGCCGCGTACATGGTCTCAAACATATCTCCAATCAGTTCCTTTACCTTCGGCGTAACGTCCCTGACTTCTTTTGCCGTTTTTCTTAATACGTCGTCCCCAAGCTCCCTGATGTTTCTAAGTGCCATTTTGCTTTCCTCCTGCGATTTAATATGCGTTCATGGGATTAAAATCAAACTGGACGCTTACATATTGAAAGTCGTCATTATCCTTTGCAAACTGCTCCAGCTCATCTTTTATCCCGGTTAATGTTTCGTATGCCTCTGCTTTATAATATAATACTTTGTTAAAAATGTCATCCGCTTTGTAAAGCGCGGCATCGCACGGACCGATTATCGTAACATTCTCTTTTGTTATTTTTACCGTATTTACCGCCTTTATTAGCCTTTCTTCGTATCTGGAAGAAAATTTTACAAGCAGCATATTCGACACGGGCGGATAATCAAGAAGCGTCCTGTATAAAATCTCCTGATTGTAAAATTCGTCATAATCCTGTTTCGCCGCCGTCTCGATGGCAAAATTTTCCGTATCATACGCCTGTATAACGACTTCGCCTCTCTCACTGCCTCTTCCTGCCCTTCCCGCCGCCTGCGTCAGCAGTTGAAACGTTCTCTCCGCCGCGCGGTAATCGCCGGCATGAAGGGAAATATCCGCCGCCAGTATGCCCACCAGCGTCACGTTCGCGTAATCGTGTCCTTTTACAATCATCTGCGTTCCCACCAGTATATCCGCTTCTCCTGCCGCAAAAGCGGCGAGAATTTTTTCATGGCCGTCTTTTCCTTTCGTGGTGTCCGTGTCCATCCGCAGGATTTTTGCCTCCGGAAACGCTCTTACGGCCGCTTCCTCCACCATCTGCGTTCCGCCGCGCAGCGCGCTGATATATTTTGAACCGCACTGCGGACAGGTTTGCACCATAGCGGTTGTATATCCGCAGTAGTGACAGACCAGCCGATTATTTTTATGAGACGTCAGCGAAATATCACAGTGCGGACATTTTATGACATGACCGCAGCTTCTGCACGATATCAGTCCGAAATACCCTCGTCTGTTGATAAACAGCATCGTCTGCTGTTTTTTTCGCAGTCTGTCTTTGATAAGCTCCTGCAGCTTCCTGCTGAAAATGGAACGGTTTCCGTTTTTTAATTCTTCTTTTAAATCGACTACCGTCACATCGGGCAGCGCCGCATCTACTGCCGCGCGCTCATTGAGCGTAAGCAGTCTGTATTCGCCGCGAAGCGCTCTGTAATAGCTGTCAACGGACGGCGTCGCCGAGCCGAGAATCACGGATGCATTACACAACGCGGCAAGCTCCTTCGCTACACCCACCGCGTGGTATCTTGGCACGTTTTCACTTTTATAGGCGCCCTCATGCTCCTCGTCAATGACAATCAGTCCCAGATTGGGAAACGGCGTAAATAACGCGGAACGGGGACCAATCATAATCTGAATCAGTCCCTTCTTTGCCCGCTCAAACTGGTCGTAACGCTCTCCTTTCGAGAGCCTTGAATGCATGATGGCAACCACGTCCCCAAACCGCTTGTAAAAGCGCATCACAGTCTGAAATGTCAGGGAAATTTCCGGTATCAGCACAATCGCCTGCTTCCCCTGCGAAAGAACGGCTTCAATCACTGAAAGATATACTTCCGTTTTACCGCTTCCCGTAATGCCTTTTATCAGATACGTTTTGTAAACTCCTCTGCCGTAATCATCAAGAATACAGTCCGTAATGTATCGCTGTTCCTGATTCAGCGTCTTTCTGAGTTCTTCCCGCTCCTGCTCTTTGACAGGATTTCGATAGAGTTCTTCCCGCTCTGTCCTGATAAATCCCTGCTCCTCAAAATACCGAAGAACCACGCCGGAAATATTAAGCTTTCCGGTCACCAGCTCATATTCGATAATCTCCTCTTCTATCAGACTTTTCATCAGCCTTGCCCTTGCCGCGGCATGTTTTTTTTCAAACTCCGAAAGAAGCTGTTTTGCCTCTTCTTTTGGAATATTTAAATGAATGCTCTTTTTTTCCCTTGCTTTAACGCTTTCTTTGACGGGTATGACCGTCTTGAGCGCCTGATTCATGGAACCGCCGTAATTTGCCCGTATGAATGACGCCAGCCGTATCATTCTGCTCCCGATAGGAACTTTCCCCTCGGCAACCGAATGAATTTCCTTCATGCGCGCTGTGTCAAATTCGGCGGTATCCGTTAGATTAACGATATATCCCGTAATCAGACGGTTTCCCCTGCCGAAAGGCACGTTGACCTGCATTCCCACCACAAGCCGCTCTGCAAGCGCCGCGGGAACCTGATACTGAAATGTTTTATCCAGTTTATCATGTGAGATATCTACAATGATGTCTGCATACATAGTTCTTCCATTACCTCTGCTATCAGCACACGTTCATCCATCGGGTATTTCACGCCTTCGATTTCCTGATAATCTTCGTGCCCTTTTCCTGCAAGAACGATGATGTCGCCCTCGCGTCCGTTCTCTATCGCATAGCGGATTGCATCCCTGCGGTTAATAATTTCCACATATTTTCCCGCAGTCCTGCCAATCCCCGTTTTAATATCGTCTATAATTGCCTGCGGCTCTTCAAACCTCGGATTATCGGAGGTAATGATGGTCAAATCCGCAAGTCTTCCCGAAACCTCGCCCATCTCAAACCTTCTGTCTTGCGAGCGGTTCCCGCCGCAGCCAAACAGACAGACTAATCGTTTCGGCTTATATTCCCGAAGCGTCCTTAAAATACTCTCAAGGCTCATGGCATTGTGGGCGTAGTCAATTAACAGCGTAAATTTATCGGAAACTTTTACCGGCTCAATCCTGCCCTTTACTTTCACGTCATGCAGCGCTTTTGCCAGCAGTCCGCCCTGCACCGCGAAATGACTGGTGACTGCAATGGCGCACAGGGAATTATACACGCTGAACAGTCCCGGCATGGACAATTCGATATGTTCATCCACCCTGCCGCACGCTTCATACTTTGTGCCGATTTTTCCCGCCTCGTGATAATAAGAAATGTTCTTCGCGCAAAAATCCGCTTTTTCAGAAAGCCCGTACGTTTCGATTTCGCAGGTGTGGCCCAACAGCACGCGCTCCATATGTTCGTCGTCCATATTGACAATTCCTGTTTTACACTGTTTGAACAATAATCCTTTACACTCGATATAATTTTCCATACAGGTATGCTCGTTCGGTCCGATATGGTCCTTCTCAAGATTCGTAAAGACGCCGATATCAAACGTAATACCCGCCGTTCTGTGAAGCATCAGCCCCTGGGAACTGACCTCCATCACAACCGCTTTACAGCCCGCGTCAGCCATTTCACGGAATGTCTTCTGGACAATATAGCTCTCCGGCGTCGTATTCGCGGAAGGCGTATGGCTGCTGCCGATAACCGTCTCGATGGTGCCGATTAACCCCGTTTGAATGCCGCACGCCTCTAACACGTTTTTAATCATGTAGGTCGTTGTAGTCTTACCCTTTGTTCCCGTAATCCCGATGGTAAACAGCTCTTTTGCCGGATATCCGAAATATGCCGCACAAATCAGCGCTGTGGCGTATCTGGTATCGGCAACCTTAATCACGGTCATTCCTTTCATATCCGTTACATCCATATCCTTTGAAACAAGCAGCGCCGCCGCTCCCTGCTCTCCTGCCTGTGCCGCGTAGTCATGTCCGTCAAAATTCGCGCCGATAATCGCGGTAAACAGACAATCCTTCGTGATTTTTCGAGAATCCATGATAATATCGCTGATTTCCACATCCGTACTTCCGGTTACAACTTCATATGAAAGATTTTCAAGTAACGTTTCAAGTTTCATAAATACCTCCTGTTACTTTGGCTGATTTGCAAAAGAGCCGCTGATATGCATGGTTCGATTCTGTAGTGGATTATTTTCTCCCAACAGCAGATTTCTTAAAAATAATTCCAGATATTCCTTAGTTTCCGTAACTCCGTTTGTCAAATCATTGTAGTTTGCACGAACCAGTGCGTTTCTAAAATACCACGCATTTTTCGCAAAAATATCGTTTGTCACATCAAATCCCAATGAACGCAGATACTTTATAAAAAACACCGCCGTCGTCCGTGTGTTTCCCTCGGCAAAAGCATGTATCTGACACAATCGTGATACAAAAAAAGCCAAATGTTCAATAATCTGCGTCATGGACAACCCCTTATAACAAAATTGCTTTTCCGTGGTAAAATCATATTTCAATGTAGCTTTTTACTCTCTTGCGCTACCATATAAAACGGCTGCCCCATCCAGAACCCATTCTTTCTTTGTTATATTATACTCCCGGAATGACCCGGCGTGCGGATAGATTCCGTCAAACAATCTGCCGTGAATAATCATATATTGCGCCGGTGAAAAAACAAAAGAGTTTTCAGATAAAATACATACGATTCTTGCGGAAACTTTATCCGCCTCCTCTGTACGCTCTTCTGTTTTCTGGGGATCCGCTTCATAATAACTGTCAATTAATTCTCCCGCTTTCTGAATGGAGATTTCTCCCTCAATATTCTTTTTTGCGGTGTGAATAAGATACTCCGAAGTCTCCAGTCCGTCCACCTTCTGCAGTCCGACGGCAGTATGCCACGCATAACTTTTCACTCTTTTTTCAGGTTCCGATTCTGTCAGATACTGTTCAAATGGATTGTTATTCACCCTTACTTCCCATCCTTCAAAAATTCTTCAAACTCTTCCATCGTCATCAGTATTTTTCTCGGCTTCGTTCCCTCTTCCGCCCCGACGACGCCCGCCTCGCAAAGCTGGTCCATAATCCTTGCCGCGCGGTTAAATCCCACCTTATAAAATCTCTGGATTAAGCCAATGGAAGCTCTCTCTTTTTCGATGACAAACCGTCCCGCTTCCGCAAAATACTGGTCACGCTCACTGCCACCGCCGCCTGCCGCACCGTCTGGCATGGCGCCGCTGTTTACGGCATTTACAATTTCTTCATTATATGCCGCGGGTTCCACGTTCGATACAAGAAATTCAACAACGCTTGCCACGTCTTTATCTGAAACAAACGCTCCCTGCGCTCTCGCCGGTTTCTGGTATCCTGACGGATAAAACAGCATGTCGCCTTTGCCGAGGAGTTTTTCCGCTCCCACCATGTCAAGAATTGTTCTGGAATCCACGCCGGATGATACCGAAAACGCGATTCTTGACGGAACATTCGCCTTAATCAGTCCCGTAATAACGTTCACGGAAGGTCTCTGGGTCGCAATAATCAGATGAATACCGCAGGCTCTGGCAAGCTGTGCCAGACGGCAGATTGCATCTTCTACCTCTCCCGGCGCCACCATCATCAAATCCGCAAGCTCGTCGATAATAATCACTATCTGCGGAAGTTTCTGCGGTTTTTCTTCATCCTCAATATCTTCTATCGCTTCTACTTTCTCGTTATATCCTTTCAAATCGCGGACATTGACTTTGGCAAATTTCTTATAACGCTCATCCATCTCGGCAACCGCCCAGTTAAGCGCCTGCGACGCTTTCTTCGGGTCTGTCACAACCGGGATGAGCAGGTGCGGTATGCCGTTATACATACTCAGCTCCACGACTTTCGGGTCTACCATTATCAGCTTCACATCGTCCGGTCCTGCTTTATATAAAATACTCATGATAATCGTATTGATACAGACGGATTTACCGGAACCGGTAGCGCCTGCAATCAAAAGGTGCGGCATCTTCGCAATGTCAGCGACGATGACCTTACCGGCAATATCCTTTCCCGCCGCAAACGCAATCTTTGACGGATGGTTTTTAAATTCCTGCGACTCTAACAGTTCCCGCAGTCCCACGCTGGCAGCCTCTTTGTTCGGCACCTCGATACCGACCGCCGCCTTTCCCGGTATCGGCGCTTCAATACGGATATCCGCGGCGGCAAGATTTAACTTGATATCGTCCGCAAGGGAAACAATTTTGCTGACCTTTGTTCCCCGCTCCGGCAGCAGTTCATAGCGTGTAACCGAAGGACCGCAGCTTACGTCCGTCACCGTAACGTTCACGCCGAAACTTTGTAACGTCTGCTGAAGAACCTGCGCTGTTTCTTTATTTTCAATCTCCTGATTTCCGTTTTTCTTTGTCGTTATCTTTGTCAGAAGCTCCGTAGACGGGTACTGGTATGTATCCTGCCCGCCCGCTTCCTTACTCTTATCTAAATTCGGCATCGTCGAATTATTATTCGGCACCGTCGAATCTTTATTCGGCACCGTCGAATTATTATCCGGCATCGTCGAATTATTCGGCTTTACTATCGAAATCACGTCCTGTTTTTCTTCCGGTTCTGCCTGCGCAGCGTCCCGCGCTCCCGGTAACGGTTCCGCCATCGTCTCCTGCACGCCGGCAGACTCCCCTGCATTGAACGCTGGTTTTAACACATCCGTCTCTTCTTTGAGATTTTCTTCGACAATCCGCTGGATAAACGGCGTTACACGTCCGTCCTTTGCCCCTTTTTCCGATGTCTTCGTTTTTACCGCATTGTCGAAGCTGCCCGCTTTATCCGCTGCTTTCTGCTGGTCTTTCGAATCCAGCGGATTAATCTCAAAAATATCCTCCGAGTACTGGTCTTTCTTTTGTGACACTTTTTCATTGATTTCCCGTACATCATTATGCTTTAAACCGTCTTTTGGTATCTGGATATCGACCGCAACGCCCGACGCTTTCTTCTCCATCCGCTTCGTCTGCTTTTCTTCCGCGTCCAGACGATAATTTTCAAGATTTTCTTTCGTCTTGTGATATACCTTCGTACTCTGATTTTTTACACCGTTAATAAAAGAACGCTCCGTCAGAATAACAAGCCCTACAATAATTAAAATACAGATAATAACAAGCGCACCGAATCCAAACGGACTTAGTAATTTGGCAATAGCCGCTCCTACGGCGCCCCCTCCTACATGACGCGCAACGCTGTCATGATACATCGCCGCTAAAGACTCCGTAATCTCACCGGTTCTTCCGTCCATTATCTGAAACAGCGCGCAGGCAGAAAGATATGTGAGGGCAAGACCTGCCGTCTTAATCTTTGACGCGCCGCTGAATCCATTGGCAACAAGCAGAAAAATACCGCCTGCCACAATAAACGGGAACAGATATCCAAGCATGCCGAACAATCCGAACACCGGCATACTAATTGTATCTCCCGCCGTCCCGCACACGCCAATCATACTTAAAAACAATAATATTACCGCGCAAATTACCAGAAGCAGTACCACTTCACCTGTAATTGGATTTTGCTGCTTCTTCGCCGCGCTCTTTTTTCTGCCCGGTGTCTTAGCACCGGAAGTTCTCTTTCTTGAAGCCATCTTTCTCTCCTCCTAAGCTTCTCTATTTCAAATTAAAACTGAAAAGTATTGTCATGATACTGATTAAAATGCCATATGCCGCAAAAGCCCTGTAAGAACCTTTCTTTGCGAGATTCATCATCAACCGCAGGCAAAGCGCCGACAAAATGCAGCAGCAAAGCATTCCCGCAAGAATATTTCCCAGATTTCCAAGAGATATTGCCGTTCCCGCCAGGTCATGCAGCGTAATCAGAGCATATCCCGTTATGGTAGGAATTGCAAGAAGGCAGGAATATTTTAATGAGAAGCTTCTGCCAAATCCAAGCGCCATTGCCGCCGCCAGCGTCATGACGACTCTCGATATGCCCGGCACGACAGACAGACCCTGAGCCAGACCAATAACCACCGCATCAAATACATTGATATTTTTCGCTGTTCTTTTGCCCGCACCCAGACTGTCCGATATAAATAAGATGACCGCCGACAGTAAAAAACAGATGCCCACTGCCATAGGCATCTGGGAAACATTTTGCGCAATGCTCCCGATAAAACGGGCTATAACATATGTAACTGCCGAAGATACCATGAGCACAAGCACAAGCCGTTTATAGGGGTTCGTGTCCAATACAAAATATCCTTCTTTCCTCCGCCCCAAAAACCTTATAAAGAAGATAAATAGGTTCGAAAAAACATCCTGTATTAACTGAAATGCGCCGATAATAAGCTTCATAATATCTTTGAAAAGTATAATGATAACCGCGAGAAGCGCGCTGATTTTTAAAAGGCATAAAAAAAGCGAGAGGTAACTGCTGTCCATACCAAATATTCTGCCGAGAAGAATCAGATGCGCACAACTGCTCACCGGCAGAAACCCGGTAATCCCCTGAATCACTCCAAGCAATATTTCTCTAAATATTTCCATGTTACTCCTCCAACACTATTTGTCCTACATTATAGCATTTATTTTGAAACTGTACAATAAAAAACTCGACAAAGCCAACGAAACCGGCTGCCGTATAAGAAAAGAACTGCCGCGCACAATTACGCGGCAGTTCTTACTTCTTCTTTGTCTTTATGGAACAGTAATTTTAAAACAATCGGTGTCAAAACCGACGATACAAGGATTAGAAGAATAACAGACGTAAAATACTTTGCGTCAAGCATCCCCACAGACAATCCTCTCTGCGCTACAATCAACGCGACTTCGCCTCTTGTCATCATGCCCACGCCGATTTTCAGACAATCCACGCCGCGGTAGCCGCATATGCGCGCCATCAGTCCG
>CAJTZH010000025.1:0-9720 GCA_910584325.1 uncultured Lachnospiraceae bacterium
CTGCGCAAACGTCAGGTTTACCGTCATCTGGTTTTCTATCCCGAGAAGAAATCCCCTGCCCTTTTCCGGCTGTATTCTTTTTAACTGGCCGCGTTGTCTGAATGTAAGCTTTTTGTTGTCCCTTACGGAATAAAATCCGTCTTCCGCACTCATTTCATAACCGGGCGGTATACATGTTCCCGTATAATATTCATAAATATCACGGATTCGTCCCTTCTTGGACATATAGACATTCAGTGCTGCGTTTGTTTCCCATTCTTCCCCTTTCCACAGGGGCGAAACGTTAAAACATCTACACTTTCTTATTCCCTGCTTAAATAATGATTGATCTAAGCAAGGACTTCCAGATACGACAGAAAGAAAACTTTCTATCATTCAGATAATTAGAATCTTGAACTACAGGTATTACTGTAATAAAATACCTGTAAACAGAATTTCCTGCTTACAGGTAGTAAAGTACATTCCGGTCCCAATGTCAATATTATTCCGTAAATGTTACCACGTTTGAAAAAAACGAATTATCTGTATCATACTATCATCAGCCGCTTCCTTTGCTGCTTTCGGATTCTTCATAACCGCCGGCAGTTTCTTTTTCATCTGTTTTCCCCGCCTGCTGTCAAAATCCAGAGGACGGCCGAGAACGTGACTTCCATTCTCGTAAATTTTCACGCGCACCCTGTATGGATATCCCGCTTTTTTCAGTGTATCGCACATCCTCTGCGCGGCTGTCTCTGCCGGAAGAATATCGTCATTTTCTGCCGAAAGAAACAGCACGTCGGCACGCATATTTTCCACCAAAATCCTGCTTTTAGGAACCGGCAGATTTCTGTCGTAAAGATAGCGTGAAAAACGTCCCAAACCGTATCGTTTATCCTTCAGGGATTTTAACGTAAGCCTGACCATTCCTTCCTCCAGTATAAACCATGGAGAAAAAGGAACCGGCTTGCCCTGATGCTGAAAAAAAGATGTACGGAACCGGACAGACTTTTTGTCAATTGCCTCCATAACATAGTCATACGCCGAACAAACCGCCACACACCCGATATCGGGAAATTTCGCGGCACATAAAAGCGCATACTGCGCTCCGAGATAAAACCCCGTCATACCGATTTTCACGGTTCTTCCGGCAAAATACCTGCGAATCCATGCGATGGCATGCCCGGCGTCATCAAGAGAAACAGGGCAACTTTCCTCCGTTATACCCTGTCCGCCGCCAGTCTGCAAAAACAGTACGGAATATCCCGCTCCAAGCAGGAATCTTCCTCCTGCAATCAGTTCCCCGCCCGTCATTCCGCAACAACCTATATAAATAATCACTTTGTCACGGTGACGTTTTCCTTCATAAAAGCATGCGTCAAACCCATGCTCTTTTACCGTTAAATCCATGCAAACTCTCCCACGCCGATACAGTTAATCCAGCTCCTCAAACTCCTCCAGAAACTTGCGGAACTCTCTTTTGGCATCCTCAATCGTACCTGCGTCATAAGTATTGAGCGCTTTTTCATATTTGTGAAGCGCAGTCTCAATAAGCGCCCGCTTCTCCCCGATACTCTCTTCATAAATACGCTCCCCGCGGAGCAGAAGATATTTGTTCTCTTCCCTGTCACGCGGATGAATCTTCAGATAAGACAACGTCTCAAAACGCTCTTTAATCTCCTCTTCCGTCATATCCACACTGCTGCTCTTAAAAACCTGACGCTCGAGTTTCTGCGTGGAAACACTTTTAACCTCAACTTCCAAAATGGAATTGATGTCATACGTATATGTCACGTCAACCGCTTCTTCTCCCGCCTTATTCTTCGGCACCTCAATCGTCAGCTCACCGAGAGATAGATTATTTGCCGCAAAACGGCTCTCACCCTGAAGTACATTGATACGCAGTTTTGTCTGGTCATCCCTTACCGTGTACAGACGTTCCGTCCTGCTGGCAGGAATCACCGTGTTCCGGTCAATAATCGGGCAGAATACGCCATTTTCAAAATATCCTTTTTCCCATTCCCGCACAACCTCCGTTCCAAGCGTAAACGGGCAGACGTCCGTAAGAATAACTTCCTTAACGGAAGCCTTTCTCTCCTTCATCGCCGCCTGAATCGCCGCTCCGAGCGCAACTGCTTCGTCCGGGTTAATCGATGTATCCGGTACTTTCTGAAATAATTTTCCCGCAAATCTTCTGATAACGGGACTCTTGGTCGCGCCGCCGACCATAACAATCCTGTCAATATCCGCAAGACGAATATGCGCGTCCGCAAGACTCCTCTTAACAGGCTGCTTAATCTTATCCAGAAGTTCCTCGCAGGCGTCCTCATAACGCGTCAGGGACAGTTCCATCGAATACAGCTCCTCTCCCACTTTGCACTGCATGGAAGACAGATGTTCTTTCGAAAATCCCACCTTGCAGCTTTCCGCCTGCTTGTGGATATGACGCAGCGTTTTTTCATCGAGCGTCAGCCTGTCAAGCTGCGGGTATTTCTCAAAAAACAGATTTTCCAGCACAGCGGTAAAATCTTCGCCGCCAAGAAAATTATCTCCGGCAACGGCACGCACTTCCATAATCGTGTCAAAATGCTCGAGAATTGACACGTCAAACGTTCCTCCGCCCAAATCAAACACCAGAAAACGGGAATGTTCCCGATTGTCATACAGACCAAACGCAATCGCCGCTGCCGTCGGCTCGCTGATAATACGCTCCACTTTAAACCCTGCCAGCTCTCCCGCACGTTTGGTCGCCCGTCTTCTCGCGTCGTTAAAATACGCCGGCACACTGATAACCGCTTCCGTCACTTCCTCGCCAAGAAAATGTTCCGCGTCTTCTTTTAATGCACGCAGAACAAACGAAGAAAGTTCCTCCGCAGTAAATGTCTTATGCAGCAGCTTAAATTCTTTCCTGCTGCCCATATCACGCTTAAACACGCTGGCTGTACTGCCCGGATAAAGAAGATTCCTCTCCACCGCCACGTCTCCCACATAAATCTGCTCGTCTTCATCCATGCTGACAACGGAAGGTGTCAGATTCTTCCCCAGCCGGTTCGGAATAATTTTTGCGCCTTCTTCACTGTAATACGCAATTAAACTATTGGTTGTACCCAAGTCAATACCAACTATCATTGATTACCAAACTCCTTATTACAAGTATTTCATTAATGTGCGTCTGACTTCAAGACTGTTCTGATTGCGCCGCAGAGCCTCCTTTAAACAGGAAATTGCTTTTTCTTTGTCGCCTTCTGCCAGATAATATTTTCCGAGAAAATAACTGCTTTCATAACATTTTCCATACTCACAGTCCCGGCAGCACTGTACCTGCTCCATCTGTTCAAACGCATTCTTCGCGCGCTCCTTATCGCCAAGGCAGAGCCACAGCCACGCTATTTTTCCAAGCCGGATCGGCTGGTACGGTTGAAATTTGAGATAATCCTCCAGACTCCCCTGACCCGATTTCACAAAATGCTCCAGCGCGAATCGCGCGTGTTTCTTTGCTTTCTCCTTATCTCCCATCATGTAAAAACATTCCGCGTACTTACGCTGGATATCGAAATGTTCCTTCTCCTGCGCAGGCGGTGTCTTTGCCAGCAGCAGATTCAACTGATGAACGGCTTTTTTATAATCCATCAGTAAATCCATATGCACTTCCACAAGTTCCATCCGGCGCTTTCTCTCAAGATTCTTTGCCTCGTCAGTCGTTCCCGACGCCGCCTTGATACCCTTCACATAGAAATTAAGACACTCTCTTTTTTTCAACTGCCGAAGCCGGAGCTCGCCCATGTTGGAATAATAATCCCTGCTGTCCTTTGTCATGTTAAAATATTCTTCCGCTTTCTTATAGTCCCCCATATACATATAATCCTTGGCGATTTCCTCCTTGAGCGAAATGCGCTTGGAATCCAGTTTTATCGCCTCTTTGTAACAATTTATTGCCTCTTCATACCTTCCAGTCCGCTCATAACAGTCCGCCAGATTAAAATACGGCAGCGGAACTTTTTGTTCCTTCATGCACTCGATTGCTTTTTGCAGACATTCTATCGCCTTATCAAATTCATGGCGGTATTTATAACAACAGCCCTTATTATTCCACGATGCCCAGTCGTCAGGAACGTCCGCAAGCGCCAGATCAAAATCCCTGACTGCCGCATCCAAATCCATATTGTACATATACTTTAAACCGCGGTGAACATAGTAATAACATTTCGGCGCCGCCTCAATCTGTATATTCATCAACTCAATGGATTTCTCAAAATTCTTCTTATTATGGTCTTTGTAGTACAGATTTTCATAATAATCGGCTGCTTTCTCACAGACATCGCGAAATGCTCCGTCTTTTTTAATAATCGCTTCATACAGCGCGACCGCCTCGCCCTTTCTACCCAGCTTATTAAGACATTCCGCTTTACCGTACATCAGATAGGAATTATCCTGATACGCCGGTTCTGCTATCACATATTCGTCCAGCGCACGCCTGTAATCATCCATATCTTTCCCATACTTTTTTGCTTTGCTCAGATAAATATTACCGCGCACATAGCGGTACTGAAGCCGCTTGGGATTTTGGTCGATTGCCGTCTTAATATGCTTTAGGGCGGCATCAAACCCGTCGTTATCCCAGAACAACAATGCAAGCTCAAATTCCACTTCAGACTTATCCTCTATATCGCAGTTCTCATCCTCAAGATGCTCTTTCAGCCATTTCGCTATGCGAAGCGGCTCGGAACGCTCCTCATCACTCTTGGCGAGATTTCGCAGAACCTTTACCTCAAACAGTTTCATCTGGTTTGTAAACTCAACCTTATTTTCCCTTGCCCGGTCAATCACATTCTTAGCATCCTGATACTGGTTATATATGATAAAAACTTCCATCGCATACTTATACGGCTGATGAAAA
This sequence comes from uncultured Lachnospiraceae bacterium, assembly GCA_910584325.1. Taxonomy (GTDB): domain Bacteria; phylum Bacillota; class Clostridia; order Lachnospirales; family Lachnospiraceae; genus MGBC120314. The sequence continues at coordinate 4,874 of CAJTZH010000025.1, forward strand.
CCGGCAAATATGCCGACGGCGTTATGGTAATCATTGATAACTTCCTGCGCCCGTCTCAGATTAAAGTAAGCCTCCTGACGGGTCAGATATGCGGGATAAAACTGATTGTTCAGTTTGAGCAGACTGTCGCAGATATCTACCGCCTTCTCGTAACGTTTTGCCGCCAGCATAATCCGTGAAAAATTATACAGCGTCTCGACCTTCTCCTTGGAACCGGTAATCTCGGCGATATTATCACGGTAAACCTGCTCCGCCTTTTCCTCGTCGCCCAGTTTATGATAATTTAAGCCAATCAGATTTTTTACAATATATTTTCTGGAGAAGCGTTTTCGTATTTCCGCAGAACCGTCATCCTCCAGATGTTCCACGATCTCCACACAGCGCTCAAGCACAGGAAGGCTCTCCTCATACCGTTCCAGCTGATTTAAAAGCCGTCCGTACAAATAGCAGTAATCGTACTCCCATTCACTGTCCGGCGTATATCCGTCAAATAAATCCGCTGCCTCCTGCACGCGTTTTTCCTGAAACAGACACCACCCCAGTTTGAAAATCAGTTCTCCTTTCGGGAACCGTTCGTCCACAGCGCCGGTTCTCATTTCTTCTTCATATACCGGAATCATTTCCTGATTCGCCTTATGCAGCATCTCTTCGAGTTCTTCATTCGAGTTAACAATATCCAAAAGGTCCAGAACATACTCCCTGACATGATAATAATCACCGGTTTCCATCAGATATCTTGCAATATTACGTTTTGCCGTATAATGGTCAGGATGTTTTTCCACGCAGACAAGCCACAATTCGTACGCTTCCTGCTTCCTGTTGCACGCCGCAAGTACGTTCGCGTAGTGAAACAGAATATAATCATTATCTGGATATTCCTTGCGCAGACGTTCGGCTATCGAAAGTGCTTCTTCTGTCTGCTCCCTATGTACAAGAACCCGCATTTTCTCTACGTCCTCATAAGGGTGGACATATCCGTATGCTTCAAGTGTCTTTAGCTTTTCCTCTGCCTTCTCATAGTCTTCCTGCTCAATAAAATTCTTTGCCGCAAGCAGCGCGTTGATATACTCGTCGCCGTTACCCGGCTCCAATACGCCTTCTCTCTCGGAGAAGAGCGAAAAATCCAAAAAAGTTCCCTGCTCCACACAGTATTTGACATAATTTAAAAAATTCCCGGGAAACCGTTCTGCCAAAGGTTCAATATCCTTTAAATATTCAAATTTATCATCGAGCGCTTTCCAGACTTCCTGCGGAATATTTGTATTATTCATCAGAAAAACAAGCATTTTTTCGCGCACTTCAATAGCGGTATCAAGACCGCCGCACACCGGCTCGTCTAGCAGTTCTCGCCAGCATTGTATATCGCGCCGTTTTAACAAATCGCCATATAATTCTTTGACCTTTGCGACCCAGAGATCCGCTTCTGTTTTCGGCGTATCGTCTGCTTCCTGCCTGTCATTGGTTTTTGCAAGCCGCAAAGCCTCTTCATATGCCTTGCGAAGCTGTTTAAACCCTTCCGGGTCATCCTCCGGGTTTGTCGCCCGGAGTTTGTTTCTGTACGCCTGCGCAATCACAGCCTCATCCTTTGTCTCTTCTATCTCCAGAATATGAAAAACAACCTGCTTATCCATACGCATTACCCCTTAAATCAGTATAAAATAAGCATACCATTTTTTTCTCATTTACGCAAATTTTTCATAATGACATTTTGCTTGCAGACGGCATACAATTATGATATAGTAACTCTAAACTCTTTGCACTGCAATTATATCTACAGTACAAACTGAGCAGGCCGGGGGAAACCCTGCGTAGCCGGGTCGTATAACGACAGTGGATTTCACATCTGCGGGACAGTAGTATCTATTACTGAAAACGTGGGTGTTTTTTTATTCTGTATACTCCCACCAAAAAGCAAGTGCCATAGAACTGTCACATCATTTTTAGGAGGTAACTGTTATGGAAAATCAATTTGAAAAAACTGCAATGAAAGTATCGTTTGTCAGCATTGCAGCAAACGTGCTGTTATCGGTTTTTAAGCTGTTTGTGGGTGTTTTTGCGCATTCAGGCGCCATGATAAGCGACGCTGTTCACTCAGCGTCGGACGTATTCAGCACATTTGTTGTCATTATCGGAATTAAGATAGCCGGAAAAGATTCCGACAAAGAACACCCTTACGGACATGAACGCATGGAGTGCGTAGCGGCAATTGTTCTGGCTACAATTCTTTGTATCACGGGTCTTGGAATCGGTTATACCGCCATAGAGACAATTTTGTCCGGAAAATATGAACAACTTGTTGTTCCGGGCGCGCTGGCTTTGATTGCCGCTTTTCTATCCATTGTCGTAAAAGAAGCCATGTTCTGGTATACAAGAATCAACGCCAAAAAAATCGATTCCGGAGCATTGATGGCCGACGCATGGCATCACCGCTCCGACGCGCTTTCTTCCGTTGGCGCCTTAATCGGTATTGCCGCCGCGAGAATGGGGTATCCTGTTATGGATGCTGCCGCAAGTCTTGTAATCTGCATTTTTATTGTCAAAGCCGCCTATGATATCTTCAAAGACGCTGTTGATAAAATGGTAGATAAAGCCTGCGATGAAGCGACGGAGAACGAACTAAGAGACTGCACCCTGTCACAGAGAGGCGTCATGGGAATTGACCTGCTCCGTACAAGGGTGTTTGGAAATAAAATTTATGTCGATTTGGAAATTCGTGCGGACGGCAGCCGGACACTTAACGAAACCCATGAAATAGCGGAACAGATTCACGACCGGATTGAAGAACGTTTCCCTAAGGTAAAACACATCATGGTACATGTCAATCCGGCAGAGGAATCATAGATTTTTTGAATTACACGCCGGCAGTGCTTTTTGACAATTCTACCAGTCTGTTATACACGCCGCCCTGCCGCATTAATTCGGCATGCCTGCCTTTTTCACAGACCGTACCATGCTCTACCACATATATTATATCCGCTTTTTCGATAGTTGAAAGTCTGTGGGCAACCACCAGCGTGGTGCGCCCGCCCATGAGCGCCTCAAGTCCTTTTTGAACAAGCTGTTCACTCTTCGAATCCAAGGCGGAAGTTGCCTCGTCAAGAAGTAAAATCGGCGCGTTTCTGATAAACGCGCGGGCTATCGCAATCCGCTGACGCTGTCCGCCCGACAGGCTCTCACCGCGTTCTCCCACCATCGTATCATATCCGTTCGGAAACGACATGATAAAATCATGGGCGTACGCGCGTCTGGCTGCCTCCATAACTTCCTCATCCGTTGCCGAAAGCCTCCCGTACCGTATATTTTCCCTGATAGTTGTCGTAAAAAGATACGCGTCCTGCGGAACATAGGCAATATTCTGCCGCAATTCATCGGGAGTATATCCCTCAAGCGGCTTTCCAAGCACTTCTATCGTTCCGCTGTCTAACTGGTAAAATCCAAGCAGAAGTTTGACTACCGTACTCTTACCACCGCCGCTTTCTCCTACAAGCGCCGCCGTTTTTCCCCTGTCTGCCGTAATATTCACACCGTTTAATATTTTTTGTGCATTGTCATATGAAAATACGGCGTCATTGATTTTGATTCCGCAGTCCTCTTCTAAAGAATCATATCTTCTGCCTACACTGTCAATCCACTGCTCCTCGAAACAAATCGACGGTGCGGGATGTTCGGACGCTGCCGGCTGGTCTAAAATTTCAAACACCCTGTCCGAGAGAACAAAACAATCTATCAGATATCCCCATGCGCTGCCGATATTTTTTAAGAAATACGAAACCATTCCCTGCAGACTCAATATTGCCACTACCGTACCAAAATCCACCCATCCGGCAAATGACATAAAGACTCCGATTAGTAAAATAACAATGTTGCACAGAAATCCAAACATCCACTCAACCGCTGAAATGTCGGACATTCTGCGAAACCGTTTCATCGTATCGGCAGCCACATTTTCATTCACATCAAAATAGCGTTCTGTCATGACGCGCGCGCCGGGAAACATTTTGATGATATCAATTCCCGCCAGTATATCCGTAAGCCTCTGTGTACAGTCCGCAAAAAGTTTCTGTATCCTGACCGCCATATCGTGCAGCGGTTTTGAAAGAATCATATTTATCCGTACTGATACAATACTTAAAGCAAGCACCATCAGCCCTATGCGCGGGTCAAGCAGTAAAATCATCACGATTGCCGCCGTGCCGATTATCAACGGATTGATAACGCATGCATGTCTGTTTGCAAGGGAATTCTTAATATCTTCCACATTGAAACACAGTTTCTGTATGGAATCTGCCGTGTGATGTCCTTCAAAATACGCCATCGGCAAATGAAATAAGTGATTCATCACACGCAGACGGAGTCTTTGCATAATCTGACGGATATGGTACATAAATGTATAAATGACAAAACATTTCGTCATATTGAGCGCCAGAACAACCGCCGCGAACCAAAGCGCCGCTTGGAATAAAGCCATATCAGAATTTGTTACGGCATTGATTATTTTTTGATAAAACAGCGCGTTCGTCGCGCTTATCAGTACTTCCATACCCGGAATCAGAAACTGGCAGCACCAGTACGCGCCTGATTTTTCAAATAAGGAAAGATATTTTTTCAGTTTTGCCACCGTCAATTTGTCCTGTTTCATAATGATTCTCCTGCATATATCGAATAAAGCTTCGGGTAAACCCTGCCGTGTTCCATCAGTTCTTCATGCGTTCCTGTCTCAGCTGCCTTTCCATTCTCCATCACCACAATAAAATCAGCGTTTTTTATCGTAGACAGTCTGTGCGCCACCACAAGCGTTGTACGTCCTTTCGCCAGCTCGTCAAGCGCCTTTTGTACCTCATTCTCCG
>CAJTZH010000025.1:9730-32667 GCA_910584325.1 uncultured Lachnospiraceae bacterium
ACGTCAAGCGCCGACGACGCCTCATCCAAAAGCAGTATCGGCGCGTCTTTTAAAATCGCGCGGGCAATCGAAATACGCTGGATCTGTCCTCCCGACAATCTTGAACCGCGCTCGCCTGCCAGGGTATCGTACTGTTTGGGCAATTCGCTTATAAAACCAGCCGCATTCGCCGCCTTTGCAGCTCTTTCAATCTCCTCCATACCCGCCCCCGGCTTTCCTATGGCGATATTTTCCCCGACGGATACCGGAAACAGATACGCATGCTGGGACACGTAAGAAAAACGTGAACGCAGGCGTTCCAGATTCCACTCGTCAAACGCGATTCCTTCAATCAGAATACTTCCCTTCTGCGGCCGGTAAAATCCACACAGCAGACGAAGCAGCGTGCTTTTTCCGCCTCCGCTCGCGCCAACCACAGCTACCGTCTTACCACGGGGCACTATAAAGCTGGTTCCGTCAAGGACCGGAGCCCCTTCCTCGTAAGCAAACGACACGTTCTTAAATTCGATTGCAGGCGTGTCACACAATCCGCAGTCGATACTTCCCGTCGGCTCGACAGGCATATCCAAAAGTTCAAATACACGTTCTGCCGCCGCCAAAGCCGCCTTACTGTTAAATATTCTGTTTGCCAGGTCATTAATCACTTCAACCATTTTGGGCAGAAGCGCAAAAAACGCTACCAGACTTCCTATCGAAAGTCTGCCCTGCAGACAGAACCACCCACCCGCAACAAGACAGAGTATGGAGGACAGTGTGCCTGACAACAACCAGAACGCACGTCCTTTATACTGATTTTTATCATTCTCCACCGCCATATCGGTCATCTTCTGTACACTTTTACGGTAATCCTCCAAAAGCGTTTCCTGAAGGGAATAACTTTTCACTACCTCCATACCGCCTATCATATCCGCCGATGCACTGATAACATCCGCGCAATATTCCATGTACGCCTTTGAACCCATTTTAAATTTTGTTGTCAGTGAAGCGCCAAACGGCAGACACACTATCGTCGGCGTAATACAAATCACAAACAGGAGCGGATTCAGATAAAGCAGATATAATAAATAAAACGTAATCAAAAAAGGATTTGTAATCACAAGAATCAAGTCGTTCTGCACAAAAACACTGACCCGGTTCACATCATCCGTCAACCTCGACAAAATATCGCCCGAATGTCGTTTTGCCATAAACTCCGTAGTCATTTTCGTGATATGGGTTACTGCATCATCCTTTACTTCCCGCAATATCTTTGTTGACGCGCTCCCGGACGCGTACCGTGTCATCCATGATGAACCGGCTCCTGCCGCGAGTACGCCGGCACACATCATGGCGATTGGCGCGGCATCCGTTAACGTTTTCGCCTGTAATCCGTCAACCACACGCTTTAAAATCTCGGAACCGGCGACATCACAACCGGCGCATACAGCTCCTGCCGCCAACGCGAGAAGTATCCATTTTATATGTCTGCGCACATATTTTAAAACCTGTACGAACGTTTCTTTTTCTGTTTTCATACCACAATCACCCCTATCCTTTATCCAAGCCCGCACGCCATTGTATTCTTCCGACGCTCCAGGCCGTTTCACCTTTATGAGAATCATTCTTTTCCACCTGTCCGATACGCCAGCACTCCGAAAATTCCCCGATAACGCGCATGGCGTCTTCCCAGTGTTCCCGCGGCACTGCCACTGCCATACCGATTCCCATATTAAAATGACTCGGAAATACATTTTCTCCAATCATATCCTGCAAAAAAAGAAATTGAAACAGGGGCAGAACCGGAAGCGAAGACAAATCAATGCATACACCCAGTCCTTCCGGCATGCCCTGCCAGCTTTTCACATTCAGGAGGGTATTATGAATCCGAAAAGCCTTATGCAAATATCCTTTTTCCTGTAACGCGGTTATTTCTCTCGTGTATGCCGAGTTTGCCTTCATCAGTTCATCCAGAAACGTTTTGTCATCCTCCATTTTGGCATGATAAAGTTCCGGTTTTTTATCCATCATTATCTTGACAAACGGATAATTCGTCCCATTGATGCCTTCCGTCTTGATTCCAATCAGAATATCGCCTTCTTCCAGAAGACTTCCCGTCAAAAGCCGCTCCTTATCCTGCACGCCTATCACGGTAGCGCTTACCGCATATTCATGGGAATTAAAATTAACCGGCTGCGCGGAAATCTCCATTCCGGCAAAGGAAACCTGATTCCTGTCACAGACTCTCCGAAATGCCTGTGCCATCAGATATAACTGCTCCTGACTAAAATTCCCGCAAACGGTATTTGCTCTTAAAATAACCGGCTTTATTCCATGCTGCAATGTGTAATTGATCGCATTTGCCGCCGCATCCATACAGATCTCCTGATTGTACCGGTACTCTTTCGCTAATTTTTCTTTGGAGCCCGGAACACATGTAATACAGGAATATACAGGTTCCTCCATGTGCGCGGTATCCATCTGAAACAGACAGACGTCCGCGTACTTCGCTGACAATATCGCGCCGTCCGCTGAATTAAGCTTCTGAAGTTCTCCTTTTAAAGTATATAGTTTTTTGGTATCAAGACCCGCGTCCTGATATGTAATACTTCTGTTTTCCCATTCGTCTTCATTGAGCAGGACATCCACCGCCACATTTAACAAATTCGAAATTTCATAAAGCATTTCCACTGTAGGAAGACTCTTTCCCAATTCCCATTTGGAAACGGCCTGATAGGAAATATGGAGCAAATCCGCAAGCTCCTTTTGTGTAATTCCCTTTTCTTTTCTAAAATAAGCAATCCGTTTACCGACTTTTTCTTTATCCAACATATAGAACCCAGCCTTTCCGTAATCCGTAAACTATATTATCCCGACTCTGTTACAAATATAACATACGCCATATATCATAGCAATAACCGCTTTTGCGAGTTATTTTTCCGTTATTCAACTATCAGTTGAGCTGCGCAGTATTATCATTACAGCAAAAAGCGGAGAACAGCTTCCTGCCATTCTCCGCATTTTATTTATCTATTTTAAAAACATCCGAATCATTTTATCATATAAATGATTGTACGGCTGATACCGCATCGGCAGGTCAAGCCACGTTTTTTTGTCTACGATGCTCTTCTTATGGGAAAATGTATCAAATCCGTTCTTACCGTGGTAAGAGCCCATGCCGGAGGCGCCTACGCCGCCAAACCCCATATTGGAGGTCGCAAGGTGGATAACCACGTCGTTGATACAGCCGCCGCCAAACTGCACCATGGATACAAAACGCTGTACGGCTTTTTTATTTTCCGAAAAAAAGTATCCCGCCAGCGGATGCGGTTGATTTTTTATGATATCAAATACCTCGTCCAAAGAAGTATATGTCAATACCGGAAGCACAGGACCGAATATTTCCTCCTGCATCACGGCGTCGTTCCATGTCACATTGTCAAGAACGGCCGGTTCAATCCTTAAGGTATCCTTATCGCAGGAACCGCCCGCAATGACCTTTTCCCGGTTAAGTAATCCCATAATTCTTGCAAAATGTTTTTCGTTAATAATCTTACCGTAATTCGGATTTTCCAGCGGATTTTCTCCAAACTGCCTTTTAATTTCCGCCTTGATGTACCCGACAAGTTTTTCCTTAATGTCCGCGTGACAATACAAATAGTCGGGTGCAACGCAGGTCTGACCGCAGTTTAAGTATTTTCCGAAAACAATACGTCTTGCCGCCAGTTTTAAATTCGCGGTTTCATCTACGATGCAGGGACTTTTCCCACCCAGTTCCAGCGTGGAAGGCGTAAGATGCTTTGCTGCGTGACGAAGCACTTCCTTTCCTACCGCCTGACTTCCCGTAAAAAAGATATAGTCAAATTGGCAGTTAAGCAGACAGGCATTTTCAGCGCGTCCGCCCGTAATCACCACAACGTATTTTTCATCGAAACACTGTGCAATCAATTTTGCCATCAGTTCCGTTGTCTTCGCCGAATAGGCGCTTGGCTTTATGATGCAGGTATTTCCTGCCGCAATCGCGTTGACAAGCGGTTCCATCGTCAGCAAGAACGGATAATTCCACGGACTCATAATCAGCACCTGCCCGTACGGCACCGGCTTGACATAGCTCCTTGACGCAAACTGCGCGAGCGGCGTCGCCACCGTCTTCTCTTTCGCAAATTTCCTGATATGCGCCAGCATATACGTTATTTCTGATAACGTCAGACCCACTTCGCACATATAACTCTCGGAAGCGCTTTTCCCAAGATCACACTGAAGCGCCGCGCAAATTCCGGACTCATTTTCCTGAATCAATTTTTTTAATTTTTTCAGCGCGTCAATCCTGTATGATACAGACAGCGTAGCGCCTGTTTTAAAAAAATTCTTCTGCTTTTCGATAATTGTCTTGATTTCCGTCTCGTTCATGTCAGCTCTCCATAACCATGTAGTAAAATTGTTCCAGCTCTTTGGCGTCCATCAGCTTCGGAACCGGGTATAGCGGATTTCCCTCTCTTTCCGCGTACTTTGCCAGTTCAGGGATGTCCTCTTCTTTAATTCCCTGAATGGTATCACCGATATTCATATCCTTTTTCATTGTCTTTACAGCTTCAATAAATTTTACGGCGCCTTCATGGTCTGATTCGCCCTTATCGGAAATGCCGACGGCGACGGCCAGTTTATGCAGCGGTTTTTCGGCAGTCTCGCCATAAGCCTCCAGTACAAACGGCAAAAGCACGGAATTTGCAAGTCCATGCGGCGTATTATATTTGCCGCCGAGCGAATGGGCAACCGCATGCACATATCCCACATAGGAACGTGTAAACGCGTTTCCCGCAAGGTAAGCGGCATAGAGCATCTGCTTTCTGGCAGTCATATTCTGCCCGTCGTTATATGCCGTCCTGATATATTTGAAGATAAGTTGTACCGCAAGCACAGCATCCTTACGGGTACTTACCGTTGTTGAATGTCCGATGTACGCCTCCACGGCATGCGTCAGCGCGTCCATACCGGTCGTCGCAGTAAGATGCGGCGGCAGAGAACGCGTCACCTCCGGGTCAAGCACGGCATATCTTGGGATTAACGGAAAATCATTAATCGGATATTTATGTCTCGTCTCGGAATCGGTAATTACCGCCGCAAGCGTCGTCTCGCTCCCTGTTCCTGCCGTAGTCGGAACAGCAGCCAGAAGAGGAAGCTTATGTACAACTTTTAGAATTCCTTCCATCCTGGCAAGAGATTTATTCGGATTGGCAACCCGGGCGCCCACGGCTTTGGCGCAGTCAATAGACGAGCCGCCGCCAAAACCGATTAACGCGCCGCAGTCGTTCTCCATATAAATCTGAAGCGCCTCCTCCACATTGTCCGTCGTCGGATTTGCCACGGTTTTATCATAGATGGCGCAGAAGATATTTTTATCCGCAAGTTCCTGCTCCAGATTCTTTGTTAAGCCGCTGCTGTGTATAAAAGAATCCGTCACAAGCAATACGGATGATATTTTTTTCTTTTCCAGTAATGCGGCAAGTTCCTCCATATGAAAAAGACGTTTTGGTTTTCGATACGGAAGAAACGGAATCGCAATATGAAATGCCTGCTGAAAAACGCGGCAGTATGCTTTTTTTAATGTATTCATGATATTACCTCTTTTTTCCTTAATTTCATAAAAAGTATAGAAAAAAGAGAGGGAAATGTCAATGAAATTAAAATCATTTTCATTATTTTAATAAATCCCATAAGGTTTTCTCATTTCCGTGAACTTTAGATATTCTCCGGTACTCATGTATCGCTCCTATCAAAATATCAATATTTGCAAAATAATCTTTTACAAATTTATAGCTTTTTACATCCTTTAATCCTAAATTCGCTTTACAATAGATACTCGGCTTTAATTGGGGATTCTTGCGCTTGGCATTTTCATATTCTTTATATTTTCCTTCGTTACATATAATAAGCATTTCAATCTCTGGTGCGGTTATAACATTCGTAATCTCAACTTTTTGTTCATAGGCTTTGCTTAGTTTAAACTTCTCATTTCGAGAATCCAGAAATCTATAAATAAGTATTTTTTGCGTAAATCCTTTCCTTAAATATCTTGCTTCAAAATCTTTTCAACTTCTGCAACTTAATACTTCTTCTTCAAGTATATCACTACGCTCAAAAATCAACTTATTGTTGTCAAGCAGCAAATCTAATATTGCTTTTTCTGCACTGCCTTCGCAAATACATGCTATATAGTTTGTCATATGAAGTCCCCCTTATATCCTATTCTACATTGCCAACGAGGACTCTTTTTAATTCCATATAAGACTTGTATGACGGAACCGTTCCACCAAGGAAATCACTGTCATATACTTCACTTTTTTTCATATCGTTTCTTTTTAATATATTTGATAAATTTTCCGTCATTATCCCTTCCCGGTTTCTGACAATATAAATACCGTCATTCCTGTCAAATTCATCCAGTAATTCAGAGTAATGTGTTGAAAAAATAAGTGTTGCTCCATGATTGTTTACATTGGAATTTACAAAAAATTGAATTAACGTTGCAACAATTTCCCTATTAAAATGATTCTCAATTTCATCAATTATCAAATAACCCCCTGCAAGAAATGCAAATACTGCACTCATAAACACGCTCAAGCCTTTAATTGTGCCTGAAGAGAGATAATTTCTAAGTTCACTTTGATTATTAATTATAATTTCTTCTTTTGAAAAAAACTTCAATCGTATATCAACCTTTTTATCAACAACAGTACATTTCAAATATTCTATGCTGGGGTCTAAAAATGTTAAAAGCTGCTTTGGAAAATCGCCCAATACATTCAATATATTACGGTCCGTCCACTCTAACATATCACGTACAAAAAACTGTGCGCTATTCTTCTTATTTTCAGCCACGATTATACTTACATCATCTAATAAATACTGCTCATTCCGGTCTCTCCTTATTTTTAAATCGGAATCCCTAAAGTCATACAACCCCTTTTTCGTCTTTACTCTGTCACATTCTTTTGACCAAAGTTTTTCATCAGGAATAATAAACTTTACACTATTGTCAACAGTATTTGCTGATTTTTCAATGACAGTCTCTAACTTATACACAAAACTACTGTTATAAAAATACGATTCAATAATCACTTTTTGATTTTCGTCTAAATCATTCAAAATTTCTTTTGATTTACTATTATTTATTGATTCATTTGCCAACATTTTCATGGCAAATGAAACTGCTTTCAAAACTGTTGTTTTTCCAGATGCATTAATACCAATAAAAGATATAGTCTTATTCAAATATATGTTAGAGAATACATTATATAGTTTTTCCTTATCCGCATCAGCTACTCTTTGCCGTGCTGTAAACTCAATCTCTAATATACCGTTAAAATGGGGCAGTCCTTTCATAATCAACTTTAAAAGTTTCATACCATTCTCCTATATAAACAAATTATTTGTTTTTACATTTATATTATATCCATAATATTATAAAAAAACAATAATTAATTACATAATATATGTTTTTATTTTTTAATTATAAAAACTCCGGCAGACTATCCCGAAAACAGACAGCTCCCCACCCCGTCACATTATTCGGCGTCTCGGAGAATCCCGTAAGCTGTCTCGCTCCCTTCCACAAACTTGCTTTTACTTTTTCCCCGTACATATACGGGTCGTTGCCTCGGATAATCCCCCACTCCATCAAAAGCGCGGCAATTCCCGTGACAAACGGCGCCGCGAAAGAAGTTCCCGTCACGCTACGTTCCCCGACACGCCCTGCCTCCAAAATGACGTCAACGCCGGGAGCAACCACATCCGGTTTTGTATAAAGAAAATTTCCCGCAAAAACAAGGTCTCCGATACCGCGCCCTGAAAAATCGCCGTACGTTTCCCTTCTCGGGTCATAAGCCCCCACGGAAACCGCTTTGCGCGACGTAGAGGGTATCGTCAGCGTATTATTCGCGCTGTTATCGAGAAAACGGGTATTATCATTGAGAACGGCAGCCGACGGAAGCCATATATCGTACCGCCCGTTTACAATTCTTTGCGGTATCAGGCGAATCTGCCAGATTCCTCCGTCGATATACTCATTTACGGGTATCAAATCGAAATACACCTCCTGAAACGCGCTGTAAGGATTCGGTTCTCCAAAGTACCCTAAAATATTGGTACGCCCGCTGTTAAACCGCTGTAATCTGTCAACCTCGCGCAGTGGACCGATTCTTTTCCCCGATGGGCTGATTAGCTCTACCTCCATTTCATCGGGATACTGTTTCCATATCTGAAAATTAATCGATGTCTGATAGTCTCCCACGGAAAATTCAACCGCTGTCTCCGTATCAGACGACAGTATTCCCGCGTGGTGCGTTCCGCGAACGCCCTCGTTTCCGGTCCCGACACAGATAACCATGCGCCACATATTGGAAATTTCGTCAATATAGTTTTCAAGAATGGATGTTCCGTCGTGGGAGCCGTAATTATTTCCAAGACTCAGATTCACGGCAACCGGCTGCTCCCGGCGCATTGCCGTCTTTACCACATAGTCAAACGCGCGCATCACCTCCGTTGTCCGCGGAAAAGAATTTCTCTGGCTCGGAGCCAGCTTGACAACAAGGATATCGGACGCGTACGCCACGCCGTCGTTTCCGCAGGCAATCAGCGCCACGTTTGTTCCGTGCTGCCCCGCGTCATAAGCAAGCCGCTGCCCCGCCCTGACCGCCTCGTTAATCCGTTCCTCCGTATAAACCTCGTCAACCGTCTGGTCCCAGATTTCTACAATTCTTGTCGTTTTGTCTTCGTTTTGAAATGCCGTGTTTAAAATGTCAATTCCCGAATCAATCACTGCCGTCAAAATTCCGCTTCCGCCAAAGCCGGCAGCTCTTTCTCCGCTGCTATAAACGCAAGAAGCGACTTTAGAATAAGAAAGCTCAAAGAAAATTGATTTCGGCTTTTCCACATAATCCACGGCAGTTTCATTGGCAATCGGCTCAATATAACGCTCCTCTGTGGTGATAATGGAATAATCCGCCAGCAGTTCTTCCACTATTGTCTGCGGATACTTTTCTTCTAAAAAAGCAAGGCTTTGATTTTGTTTTACGATGATTTCCCAACGATTTTCCACGGGACTGACACCGACGTCCAGATTCAGGGACTTTTCCCGTTCTTCCTTCGTCGCGCTCAGACTGATATTTAAAAGATTTTCAATTTTCTGGTCCATATATTCTCCGATGAAATGATTCACCTAGAATATATGAACCAGAATAAGTTTTTAGACAGTGTGCCAAGAATTATTTCTATCATAAAAATACTAAAAAGAAACAAAAAATTTCACGACAGCCGCCAGCAGAATAATGATTTCCGGTTCCGGCGTTTTGCAGTCAAGCTGCGTTCTCTTCACATATTCATTTTTTGAAAAAAGCCTCCAGATTCCGTAACCTGCCGCAGCGCCAAGCGTATTCATTATCAAATCATCTATATCTGTGGTCCGGAATGAAAAAATCTGCATCACTTCGATGAATAATGAAAGCAAAAATCCTAAAAGGACAACTGATTTTAACGTCTTCCACCGCTCCCCCATCATCGGAAGAAATACCCCAAACGGCAGAAACAATATTACATTCAAAATCATATTTAGCAAATAACCTGCTGAAAAATCAAGCACCCACGTAAACAGTATCAGATTCACGCCAAAATCGACCACAAAATACCGGAAGCTCGGAAAGCCTACCGCTGCAAACACGGAAAGAATATAGAATCCAAAAATACTTTCCTCTAAAAGATACCGGAAGTTCCTGTGAAACGCAAAGCGCATCACCAGCCATAAAACCGGCAGGAAAACAAGCGCTGCCTGCACTGCCTCCAACACGATATAATAAAATCTCACCATCCTTACTCCTTATAAAACACCCACAAATTTGAAATCTGACTCTTTACCTGCTCATAATCCCACAACATATTGCTTCGTATGGTACTGTTCGGGTCATTGACTACAAGCTTATCGTCTTTTACGCCTATCAGTACAATAAAATGACCAACCGCCGTAAAGTCCCCCGGCCGTACGCTGCATATTACAGGATTACCGCTCTCCAGTTTATTGTAGATAACGTTTTTATCAAGAGGCAGTTCCTCTCCTCTGATACCAAACTGAGTCGCTCCTTCCGTCATCAGGCTCCATGCGGTCCCCTGATTCGGATAATAGTATCCGTTCTGCTGGGCATAAGACGCCACTGCATCCGGCGTTGACAGCGGGTTTCTCGTCAAAGCCACCGCCACCATTGAAAGACAGGTCGGTCCGCAGCCTGACTGTGCGATATCATCATCACCGTAATACGCGTATCCCCAGCGTCTGTCCCATTGAAGGAAAAGCGGATATTCTTTCTGCATTTCCTCGTCGGTAATTCCGCCTTTTACGGTTGCTTCTTCCGTCAGATAGCCCTTGACAAAATCAATCATATCGGGATTGTTCGCAAGCGCCGCAAGAAGCGTCTGCGGATAAGCGTCCATATTATCATAAATTTCCTGAAATTCCGGATATGTCCCGCTAAGTTCCAAAAGATATGCTTTCAGTTCTTCCCCCTGCCGCGCTTTCGGTTTTACAAACGAATATTTTACCGGTTCGGTCTCCGGTTCGGCTGTTGTCGGTTCTTCGGTTGTCGGTTCCGGCACTGTAACCGGCTCCGGTTTTTTCGGGTCAGTTTTATCTTTGTTATCTGCAGCCCAAATATTACCGTCCGTACCGTTCGTTTTCTTATCATCCCCCGGTTTGCGAATCGATTTAAGACAAAAGATTATTACAGCCGCGGCCAATAACAAAAGGCACCAGTTTCTGATAAGACGGATAATTTTCTTTCTCTTTCTTCTCTTTGCCGCCAGCCTCTTCCTTCTCATCCGTGCGGCGTTACTCTCGCTTCTATAATTTTCCATATTCCAATCCTCTTATTCATTTTAACGACTCTTTAAACAACTATCCGTGTCAGCCTGTTTCCAAAACGGCTCAGTACTTCATTCGTTATAGTATCCGCTTCCTCTGCGATATCTAAAGCGCTGATTTGTTCCGTTCCGCTTGTTCCGATAATGACGGCGACATCTCCCGCCCTTACATCTTTGATACCGCTGACGTCAACAAGCGTCTGGTCCATACAGATTCTTCCGATGATTTCCGCCCGTGCGCCATGAATTAAAACGGAACCTTTTCCCTCCGACAGCTCCCTCGGAAGTCCGTCCGCATACCCGATAGTCAGTACCGCTATCTTCGTATCTGTCCGCGCGCAGTAATCCATCCCATATCCTGCGCATTCTCCCGCTTTCAACTCTCTCACCACGGAAACTCTCGCCTTTAACGAAAGCACAGGGCTAAAGGAAACGCCGCACTCATCGGCGCACGCTCTGTTACTGTGCACGCCGTATAGTAAAATACCCACTCTGGCATAATCTTCTCCATACCTGCTATAGTTGACGGCACCGTAACTTGCCAGAAGATGCAGTTTCGGAATGTTGATACCCCGTTCCTTCAAACAGGATACCAGCCTGTAGAACTTGGCAATCTGCTCTTCGGTGTAGCGTTTTCCTTCCTCGGACATATCATCGCTGGCTGACAGATGTGTAAACATACCGTCAACCACCAGATTTTTCATGGAAAACACCTCGCATACCCCGTCTACATTTTCACTGGAAATTCCAAGACGGTGCATTCCCGTATCCGCTCCTATATGAACGTGTATGATTCCGTTATAATCATTTAATTCCTCCGCATATTCCTTATCTACAATCGTCTGGGACAGAGAAAATTCCGTTAAGAAATGAAAGTCTGCTGCCGACGTATACCCCAGAATCAAAATTTCTCCCGTTATACCGTTTTTTCTTAATTCCACGCCCTCCAATGCAGTCGCCACGCAAAACGCGTTCACATGGAGCTCCTGCAGCTTCTGCGCTACAGAAACTGCTCCGTGTCCGTATGCGTTTGCTTTCACGGCTGGCATTAAATCCGTATCGTCCGGAAGTAATTCCCGCAGCGTATTTACATTCTTTTCCAGCGCTTCCAGCGAAACTTCTATCCACGCTCTTGATGTAGCGGCTTTTAAAGCTTCCTGCGCTTTCTCTTCCTGCCTTTTTTTCTTCATATCCCTTATAAACAGCATGTCGGCTGCCGCCAGCACGGAAAACGCGCAAACCAGACCGTAAAGCGCCAAAGGATTCTCTACCATGAACCCGGCGTCTGTTCCGAACCTTGAAAGCAGTTTTACAATAAACCGCACCACTATAATCATCGCCGGATGCAGTATATAAATCCATGTGGATATAAAACGAAGTTCTCTGTATTCTTTTTTGCCTGTTCTAAGAAGCGCAAACAAAAAATACATAACGGCAGGCAGAAGCAGATACATACTGTCATGACGGCAGAACGCCAGCTTATGAAGCACAAATCCTTCCGCTTCCATGATAAAAAACGCCAGCGCGGCAAGAATGCCGTACTGTATTTTCTTCCTGCCCGCAAGCCGCACATTTCCTGCAATGACACCCAATATCAAAAATACCGGCGCCATAAAAATTCCGTTTCTTGTATAGCTGCTGACAGAAAACACCACATCATAAAACCCGGCTATAAAAGAACTGCCTGATACCATACCATACCAGCTGTCTCCCAAAAGCCCAATCAGATACAAAAAGCTGCTCACAGCAAGTATCCCCGCTAATTTTTTCTGAACAGTAACTTTTCTGAATACTTCATTGAGTCCGCACACCAGTATAATTCCCACAATACATGCCGGAAAATACCACAAATGATAAAATGTTCCGTCAAACAACAGCATGCGGATAATATCCCCTATTCCCGCGCCGCTGTAATTTCCCGCGTAAATGCCGACAGGCAGATACAGCGCAGCAGAAAACATATATATTTTCAGAAGTTTCATAAGATGTCTTTTTATCTTCTCAAATCTGTTTGATCCAAAACGGCTTCCTTCTTCCGTCAAGTACTCTCCCAAAACAAAATAACCCGTAACCATTAAGAAGAACGGCACCGCAATTCTTCCCAGTATATAGGTGAACGCTAAATCCACATTCCCTGAAATCAACTCGAACGGAGCAATATGAATGGCAACAACAAGAACTGCCGCCACAATACGAAATAAATCAAGCATGGCAGCCTCCTCACTTCGCAAGCCCTATCACGGTATCAAGGATTTGTGAAAACGAAATGCCTCTTGCTCTCATCATGCCTGGAAAACGGCTGTGTTCCGTAAAGCCGGGAATCGTATTAACTTCATTAAATACAATCTCACCGTCCGGCGTCAGAAACATGTCCACTCTCGCAAAGCCGCAGCATCCCAGCACTTTGTAAATCAGCATAGCCGTTTTTTTGATTTTCTGCGCTTTATCATCGGAAATTCGCGCCGGCACATGAATTGCCGACGTAATGAGATTGTACTTCTCCGTATAATCAAAAAATCCTTCGGATAATTCGATTTCGTCTACTTCTCCCACCGTCAGTTCCTCGTTTCCCATGACGGCGCAGCCTACCTCAAATCCTTCTATATTTTCTTCAACAATGACCTGATTATCGTATTCGAACGCGGCTTTTACCGCATCGGACAGCATTTCTTTTTTATAAACTTTTGTAATTCCATAAGAGGAACCTGCTTTCACCGGCTTTACAAAAACAGGAAAACCTGTCTCTCTCACCAGAGCGTCTACGTCCTCCATAATAATGTCCATTGGTACTGCGTCGGAAAAAACTGCCGACTTTGCCACACGCACGCCTACGCCTTCTACCAACTTATGGGCGCGGTATTTGTCCATGCAGATAGCGGAAGATACTAAATCACAGCCTACAACCGGAATGCCTGCAAGTTCCAAAAGACCCTGCACCGTTCCGTCCTCGCCGTTTTTGCCGTGAAGCACAGGAAACGCCTTGTCCAGACAAATTTCTTTTGTTACCTGACCGTCTTTATACACAAGCATTTTCCTGTCGCTTTTGTTTGGCAGAATACAAGCCGGCGTACAGTCGGTTTCATTAAACCACGTATCATTTTCGATTTTTTCCTCGGCTCCCTCAAAATAATACCAGTCTCCCGTTCCGGTAATACCAATCAGAACCAGATTGTACTTTTCTCTGTCAAGATTTTTGATGACGGCGCTTGCCGAATGGAGCGATACTCCATACTCGGAGGAACACCCTCCAAAGATGACTCCTATGTTTTCTTTCATACTTCTTTCCCCTTTCGTTTATGACAGCGAAATTGCAAAGCAATCCCCTGTCAGATAAAAATTTCCCCTGCTAAGCAATAACCCCTGCCCAACACATTTTATTGTATCAGAACAGGGGTTTGCCGTGTTACGTTTTCTTTAAAAATATTCTTATTTTTTTCTTGCAAATTTCTTACAATTTTCTTACAAAGTAGTTTATTCAGTTTTATACGAAAAAGTAACAGTAAATGTAATACTCTCATTTTCGCTCTCCGCCGTTATCGTTCCTCCTTGTAATTCAACAATCTCTTTGGAAATGGCAAGTCCCAGCCCGGAGCCTCCCGTATAGGAAGAACGCGCCGTATCCAGCCGGAAAAATTGTTCAAAAATCCGGGACAGTTTCTCCGGCGCAATCGTCTTTCCGTGATTGGAAATCCGTATCACAACAGTATCCTTATCCTGCCTGAGAGAAATATCAATCGCGGATGACGGATAACTGTAATTAACGGCATTTCGTATCAGATTGTCAAATACACGGGACATCTTATCCGGGTCACACAGCAGCAAGATGTTTGGCTCCAAATCACATGCAAACGTCAGCTCCTTTTCCCGCAGAACCGGCTCAAATTCACTGGTAATCTGTTCTAACATCATGCTTAAGTTGATGGTTTCCGTATCAATTTCCATTGCCGTCAGATTAAACCGGGTTATCTCAAAAAATTCATTGATTAATTCCTCTAAGCGTTCCGCTTTGTTTAACGCAATATTGGTATATTTTTCTCTTGAAAACGCCGGAAGGTCAGGCTCGTCCGACATCAGCGTAAGGTATCCGATTACGCTTGTAAGCGGTGTTTTTAAATCGTGGGCAAGATAAACAATTAAATCGTTCTTGCGCTGCTCCGCTTCCTTGGCATGACGCGCGTTTAGCAGCGCCGTCTCCCGCACCATGTTCATCTCGTCCTCCACGCTTTTCAATTCTTCCGACAGTTTAATCGGCTTTTCGGACAATTCCGCGAGCTGTGTTGACGCGAGTACCGCTTCATCCAGATATTTTAGCGGTTTTGCCAGAAAATAATAGGTGATGGCCAGCCACCCGGCAAGGCACACCACCATTCCAATCAGAACAATATTATCTCTGACAGCCGTCAGAAAATTCCACAGCGGGTCGTCGTAATACCACGTCTTCTGGGCGCATACCCACCATGCCGCAAGCACAATAATAATAAATCCGCCGATATATGCCGTCAAAGCCAGCGCGTATTGGCTGATAAGTTTTCTTGTCATCCTGCTTTGCAATGTTTTCTTTGCGTTCATTCGATTGTGTACCCCACTCCCCATACCGTTTTCACAAAACGCGGTTTTCTCGCAGGTTCGCTCAGTTTCTCACGGAGCCTTGCAATATGCGCCATGACGGTATTGTTGTTATCTAAAAACTTCTCCTTCCAGACAGCTTCAAACAGCTCTTCGGAAGAAACTACTTTTCCCTGATGTTCGCACAAATACCAGAGAATGTCAAACTCAATCGGAGTCAGCTGTACATGCTTTCCGTTCAGAGTCACTTTATGATTGTCTCTGGAAATATGAAGGTTGCGGATATCATACTCCGCCGCCTCCCTTGTCTCCTGCTCCGCCTCCAAAGCAGCGCTCTTTGAAACATTATAGCGCTTGTAACGCCGAAGCTGGGTCTTTACGCGTGCCATCACTTCAAGCGGGTTAAACGGTTTCGTAATATAATCATCTGCCCCAAGGGTCAGTCCCTTAATTTTATCCATGTCCTCCACCTTGGCGGTCAGCATAATAATCGGAAACAGATACGTTTTTCTGATTTCCTGCAGAAGCGTCAGTCCGTCCATATCAGGCAGCATAACATCCAAAAGCGCCAGGCTGACCTTGTTCTGGGAAAGACATGCCAGCGCGTCCCCGGCATTACAAAACTTATGCACTCTGTATCCCTCATTTTGCAGATAGACCTCCACCAAATCAGCAATTTCTTTTTCGTCGTCAACCACTAATATCTCTTCCATCTTTTTATCCCTTCATTTTATATTTTTCCCCTAAAACGATAGATTGTTTTGAAAACGCCGTCTGTTAAATTTAGTTCGCCCCATATACCACATTTTGTAATTTAACCGACGTTTCGGAATAAAATGCGATACACAGGGCGGGATTTATCACGCGATTATCTCTTTGCCGGATTAAGCGGCTCAAAGTTCGGTAAATCCAAATCAAATTCAAACTCGCCGAATTTATTTCCTGCTGCAGGCTTCTCCTTTGTTTCTGCCGGAACCGGCTCCGCATTCTGCTGCGGTCCGCCGTATGTTATCAGCATTGGTGCAGGTTCCTCTTCCTCTTCTTCTAACTGAAAATTACCTGACGACTGATATACCCGATATTGCGGCGCTTCTTCCTCCTCTTGCGGCTCTTCAAAGCGGAAGTTTCCGGATGATTGATATACCTGATACTGCGGCATCTCTTCTTCCGGCTCAAAAACAGATTCTTGAACAGTCGTTGCCGCAATCTCTTTGATTACTTCCGGCATATCATCTTCTTCTAATATCGTTTGTATCTGCGAAACTGTTACGTCTCCTCCGTCGGAAAATTGTTTTATCATCTCATCCGTCCAGACAAATTCCTCAAAATCATCGGCTGCCTGCGCTTTTACCGGCACACTCTGAATCTCTTCCACAACCGGTTCCTGCTCTTCCTCAATAGAACCGTCGTAAGTACTCCAGTCAAAGAAATCATCCTCCTTCGCAAACGGATTTATCTGTTTTACAGATTCTTTCTCAATCTGCCCGATACCCGGTTCAACATGCGATTCTTGCGCGGCGGGAACAACAGGAATATCTTCTATATGTGTTTCCGGTTCCGGCTGTACAAATACCGGCTCCATCTCCAAAATCTCCGTTTCTTTTAACGGCGGCATCGCTTCTGATACTGTAAATTCCCCGGCTGCCGGCGCCGCAGCCTCTTCCGCTACCGGCACTTCATCCTTTACAGCCGCAATCTCTTCTATTGCCGGTACTTCATCCTTTGCAGCCGCAATCTCTTCTGTCACCGGCATCTGAACTTCTGGTTCCGGCAATTCAACAACTGCTTCAAAATCCGTCGTTTCCTGTGTCTTTTCTACCTCTTCAAATTCGGTAAATACCGGTGTATTATCCGTATCATAGAAATCAGTAAAGGATATCGTCTGTCCAAATCCTAATTCTTCGTCCAAATCCAATCCCAGTTCTACATTTTCCGGCATGATAACGGTCTGTTGCGGTTCTATACTGTTTATCACGGATTCCTCAATAATCCCGCCGTCGTCCTCCGGTTTATCGAGTACAACCGGCGCAATCGCCTCCTCGAACTCGTCGACCGGCTTCCTGAAAGCCAATACCGGCTCCTCCACCAGTTCGTCGTCTTCATTGTAAGGTTTTTCCTCATGCCGCAAGGAATCAACTTCTTCAAATTCTAATCCCGCGTCTGCATTTGTAAACAATTCATCCATCGAGTCAATCGGCGTATAAATCTCGTCAGCGGCAGAATACGCATCGAATGACGCCGCATCCCGCTGGGACATTTCAAATTTCGGAGCATGGTCATCGTCAAGTTGATTTGAGAAGAAACTTGCCATCGTCTCAAACATCGGCTTACTCTGTATAAATCCATAGTCCATATTATCCCCGGTTGTCTCAGTATCTCTTGTATCTTCAAACGATACCGGATTTTTAATCAGCAGCTGCGGTTCCAGATTATAAGATTTTTCCTCAGCAAAATTCTCGTATACCGGTTCGGTGTATGAAATCGTTTCAAATGACGGTTTTGGTTCTTCATATTGATATTCCGGCGCGTTTGCAGTTTTGCTCTCCATAACCGGTTCTTCTGCCGGTTCATAAAAGGATTCCGGCACAATCGGCTCCTCTGCCGGTTCGTATACCGGTTCCGGTACAACTGTCTCCTCTGCCGGCGCCGGCTCTTCATAAGCAATCTGCACGGTTTGTTCTGCCGCAGTTTTTTCTTCTTCGTAATGGTATTCCGGTTCGTATGACGGTGTCTCTTCCTCATAGTGATATTCCGGTTCATAGAATGATATTTCCGGCTGCTTTGGCTCTTGCGCGCTCTCTTCTGATGTTTCAAAAACAGGTGCCGGTATAACAGGTTCCTCAATCACAGGTGCTTTTGATGCCACAGGTTCATATACCGGCGTCTGCGCTATCGGTTCCGGTTTTGGCGTCATCACGGGTGCTTCCGGTTCGTACACCGGTGTCTGCGCTATCGGTTTTGGTTCTGGCGTCATCACAGGTGCTTCCGGTTCGTACACCGGTGTCTGTGCTACCGGTTCCGGTTTTGGCGTCATTACAGGCGTTACCGGCTCGTATGCCGGCGTCTGTACCTCCGGTTCCGGATTCGAAACCATATTTTCTTTTTCATCTCCAATCACACCCAATGCCGAATCATACACTTTAAGTTCTACCGGAATATTCTCATCGTTTTCTTCAGACAACTCCGATAAATTCTTATGCGGTATATATTTATGTTCTTTTTCGATATCTTCAAGCATCCTGTCAAGTTCACTGTCATCTACATACGACAGACCCACGACATCTTTTTTGTTATATTTTACCTGAACGTTTTCAAGATTATCCTGAAGCAGCACCTCCTCATCCTCATAGGACGGTCTCGTTCCAAGGCTCCCTGATGCCGCCATCGCAAGCAGCGGATACATGAAATGCAGATACGTCGGTCCGAGGTCAAAAACTACAGTGAAAAAACAAAGCACGTTTACAGTAAACAAAATTAATGTATCCGCGCTGCCCGAGCCAATCAACAACCGCATTCCACCAATAATTGCCGCCATTACTACAGCAATATAATAATATCTTTCAAACTGGGTGAACTGAAACATTCTGTTAAAATACTCAATATACTTCTTATAATCATCCACATAAACAGACGTCAGGTCTGCCTGATACACCTCATATATAAAGTACGCGGTCACGGCTGACAGAAACAGAACCATTGCAGCCAGCCTGAGTCCGTGTTTCTTCCTCACGGCAAATAAAATGACGGAAAGAACGCAAATACCTGCAATCGCTGCCGCAAACAGTATTAACTCCTGTAAGTCGTAATTGTATGTACTGATAAGATACGGCCACAAAACAAGCAGCATCAGCGTGACAAATCCATACTGATTCAACATTCTGGCAGTGAAATACGCCATAATCATACATAACAGGACAATACCCTCACGCATGATATCCAGTTCAAATTCTCCCATCAGGTAAACACGTACAACACAGGATAATGTAAGGAAAATCAATACGGAGATAACTTCCAGCGAAGTCTTTAAAATCGGATTCGCCGTAAGCATAGTTCTGACGCGCGTTACATAAATCATGTACATAACAAGGCAAAGCACCATTGACACAATCACCGCGCAAAGTCCGGCGTTCATGTCAATGTTGTCCATATCAAAAACGTTGATGGACAATAAAAGCGAATAGATTGACAAAACCAGAAAAACTATTGTATTGATATAATAAAACGGATTCTTTTTTACATTCATTTGATACACCCCGTGATTTCTTAAATGTTATAACTAATTATATGTCTTTATATTGTATCATATTTTACGCTAAATTGCAAATTCGCAATATTTCCCACACAAAAAAAACATATGCGGAATATGATTTTGGTACTTCTTTCAAACGCCTTGTAACCGCCTTACATTTATGATATAGTCATAACGGTAAAAGAGTGTTGAAGGAGGTCAATATGAAGGTATTAATGTTAAACGGAAGTCCAAAAGAAAACGGCAATACATACGCCGCACTTACCGAGGTCGGTAAACAGCTTGAAAAAGAAGGCATCGGTTACGAAATCATGCAGCTTGGAGGAAAACCTGTCAGAGACTGCATCGGCTGCCGCCAATGTAACGAAAACGGATGTATTTTCACAGATGATGACGTAAATACATTTATCGCAAAGGCAAAAGAAGCGGACGGATTTGTTTTTGGCTCGCCTGTCTATTACGCGCACCCAAGCGGCCGCATTTTATCATTCTTAGACAGAGTATTTTACAGCAGCAGCCATATTTTCAAATGCAAACCGGGCGCATCGGTTACTGTTGCCAGAAGAGGCGGAACGACGGCATCGTTTGACTGTATGAATAAATATTTCGGCATATCGCAGATGCCTGTGGCAGGCTCCACATACTGGAATCTTATTCACGGAGCCGTACCCGGCGAAACCGCTCTGGACACGGAAGGTCTGCAAACCATGCGCAATCTGGCGCGCAATCTGGCATGGATGATAAAATGTTTCGACGCCGGAAAGAAAAACGGCATTCCCCTGCCGGAAACCGAAACCGGAAACAGAACGAATTTTATCCGGTAAATGCAAAAAATAAACTACGGAATGCAGCCGCCGCAAACAAACCGTAGTTTAAATAAACTTTTATTTCTCACAAGTACAGCACTGGATTCAGGAAACAAGCGCTAAAATCGGGGGTGATTTTATTTGGGCTACAGAAAAACATATTCCGTCTCCTGAACCAATGCCATACCGTAATGCATCTGGCGGACAAAACAATTAAAAAAGTGAATTCTTTGCCCTGTAATAGCTTTTGCCGCCAGAACCATCCGTGAGAAATCAAGGGCGAGGTGCAAGTATGCGTCCACACCTACACCCCGCCGTTCTATCGTGAGGTCCTAAATCAAAACCGCAAATGAAACACCAGAATATCACTTGTAAATAAAGAATATCTACTGTATAATAAACAGTGTGTATCGCAGATGCGAATCTGTATTGTGTGGTAGGCTTTTACCATGCCTTGCCCGGTGTTGCTCGAACAACATCGGGTGGTACACCTTAATGCTCTTGAATTCTCATAAACTATTCTACCATATTCTTACCCTAAGTACAAACATTTTTTGACATTTCACTTCATTTTTTTGCCCAATATGTTCTCAAAGCTTGAGATTATTTTCTACTCCATTTTGAACTTCGCCGTAATCGCTTCAAGTCCCTTAACAGACTGCTTGCTCTCATTTAAGCGCTCATAGCCTTCCATTGTGCTCTCTACCACCTTGGAAGATTTCTCGGCAATCACGTTGATTCCCTCAGCGGACTGGCTCATCGTTGTGCTGATATCCTCGACAGACGTTACGATATTGGCGATATAACCGTCAAGTTCCTCAATCGCGCTCTTAATCTGATTCATCAGCTCCATATAGGAAGCGGCGTCCTCGTGGTATTGTTCTCCCGAATGCTTAAACGTGTTGTAATCGGAAATAACTCTCGTCTCGAGAAACTCTATCATCGTATTCATACAGTCCGTCATATTTCCGACTGCTTCGTTCACCGCTCCGACAATCGCGTTAATGTCGTCCACCGCCTTAAACGTCTCTGACGCGAGCGTGCCAATCTCCGTTGCCACTACCGCAAAGCCTTTTCCGGCGTCACCGGCTCTTGCCGCCTCGATATTCGCGTTGAGCGCGAGCAGATTTGTCTGACTGGAGATACTCTTGATGGACTCTGTCAGTTCGTTAATTTTCCCCACAGCCTTAGACTGTTCGATTGCCCTGTCTGATTTTTCCCGGATTTCCTCAAACATATGAACCGCCTGACTGCTCGAACTCTCGGACGTTTTCTTAATCTCTTCCGCCCTACCAAGAATCTGATTGGATTTCGCCTTGCCGTCCTCCGTCAGTACATAAATATTTTCCGAACTATGCTTTACATTCTCCACGTTATCCGCAATATGCTTCGTGTTCTTTGCTGCCATCTCGATGCCTGCTGCCATTTCCTGCGTTGCCGCGGAGTTATCCTGGGAACGGGCATTGTTATCCGCCATAATACGGTCCAGATTATCAACGCTTAACTGAATCGTTCCTTCGGCATTATTAATCTCACCAATCATTTCACGCAGCGCCCGTCTCATTTCATGGACTTTTGCCGCCATCTGCCCAATCTCATCCTTGTACCGCGTAAGCATCCTGCCGTTCTTGGTCGGTGTAAAATCAAACTGCGCCGTCTGGTCAATCACCTGCGTAAGCGCCCTAATCGGTTTGACGATAAATATACTGATAATCAGACCTGCAATCACCGCAAACAGAATTGCAATCAGTCCTCCTATGCTCGCTTTCATAACCAGAGAATTCGTCGTTGCGTGAATCTCCGTATCCGGAGCCGTCAGCACAAACTTCATCTGGTTATTCAGCGACATATATACAAGCTGTTTCTTAGTATTGTTGTATGTATAGGAAAGAAGCGTTCCTTCCCCTTCTCCCGCCGCAATCTTTGCCGCAGCTTCTTCCGTCGTGCCGCCAAGGCTTCCAAGGCTCTGTCCAAACTCTAAGTTCTTATGATGCATGATATTGCCGCCGGCATCCGTTAAAAACGCATAGCCCGTATCATAGACCTGCACCGCGTCAACAATATTGGTAACCTGGTTAAAATCAATATCCATGCCGATAATGCCTATCGACTTACCGTCCTTCGCATAGAGAGGAACGACATAGGAAATCATATACACATTGACATTCTCATTCAGATACGGGGACATCCAAAGAGGCTCCCCGTTCTCAACCGGAAGGTAATACCAGCCCACATGCGCGTAATCCGTCGGCTCAAACATGGAAAAATCCGTGGGCTCCACCGTATAAAAATCTTCCGCCAGAGAATCCCGCATCAGAAAAATACCGGACGTAGGATTCGAATAATCGGGATTATAACGGATATACGCCGAAATCGCGCCGTCTGTATGTACCGCAAAATCTTCCACAATTTCCTGCATCTGCGCCGTAAATTTA
>CAJTZH010000026.1 GCA_910584325.1 uncultured Lachnospiraceae bacterium
GGGAAAATCAGGTTAGGGCGCTGGACGGCGTCAATCTGTCCATTGCCAGAGGTGAATTTGCGGCGGTTGTCGGAACGAGCGGAAGCGGTAAATCCACGCTGCTACATATGCTCGGCGGTCTTGATATCCCGACGTCAGGGACGGTTATGATTGATGGGAAAGATATCTCGAAGCTTTCTGCCGATTCACTGACAATTTTCCGCAGAAGGAAAATCGGATTTGTATTTCAGGCATTTAATCTCGTTCCGGTACTGAATGTTTATGAAAATGTGGTGTTTCCGATTGAAATGGACGGAAATAAAATTGACGAGGGTTATGTAAACGAAGTTATCGGCGTGCTGGGACTGAAGGAAAAAGTGAACAATATGCCAAGCCAGCTTTCCGGCGGTCAGCAGCAGCGTGTCGCCATTGCCAGGGCGTTGGCGACAAAACCGGCGATTCTGCTTGCGGATGAGCCGACGGGCAATCTTGATTCCAAGACAAGTCAGGATGTTCTGGGACTTTTGAAGATACTGGGTACAAGATTTGAGCAGACGATTGTAATGATAACCCATAATGAAGAAATTGCACAGATGGCAGGTCGTATTATCAGAATAGAGGATGGAAAAATCGTCAGGGACAGTAAGGCAGGTGAACGTCATGAATAAAGTGAAGAATAAAAAGGCTCTGCGACGCCTTGCGGTAAGAAAGCTCCTTGCCGAAAAAAATAAGAATATGATTGCCGTTTTCGCAGTGGTGCTGACGGCTGTTTTGTTTACCGCCGTGTTTACAATCGGGAATTTTATGATACAGAGCGCGCAGGAATCGACGATGAGGCAAGTGGGAGGCAGAGCGCACGCAGGCGTGAAGTACTGCCTTCCGGAAGATGTGGAAAAACTGTCCAAAGACAGAGCGGTAAAGTCATGGGGAACAAGGATATTTGTCGGAGCCGCCTATAATGAGGAGCTGTTAAAGGTGCCGTCGGAAATCGGCTGCGTGGATGAAAATTACGCAAAATTTTCTTTTTGTGAGCCGACAACGGGAACGCTTCCCGTAAATTACGAAGACTGCGCAGTCAGCACGCTTGTTCTTGACGCGATGGGACTGCCCCATGAACTGGGTGTGAAGCTGCCGCTGACATTTGAAATCAACGGTGAGACAGTTACGGAGGAATTTACCGTATGCGGATTCTTTGAGGGAGATATCGTTTCGTCCGCGCAGATGATTTTTATTTCCCGAGCGTGGTGTGACAAAAATGTGCCGGTACCGGCAAAAGCATATTATGACAACGATGCGGATAATTATAATATCTGCGGTTATACACAGTTTGATTTCTTCTATGACAGCAGTTACGACATTGAGGGTAAGACAAGGGAACTGCTGATTCGAAACGGCTATGACCCGGATATTACGCCTTACGGGGTAAACTGGGCGTATGGCGCTTCCTCCGTTGATATGACGACCTTGTTTTTGATTGTGGGACTGCTTCTGCTGATTATTATTTCGGGATATTTGATTATTTACAATATTTTTTATATCCGCATTTCATCGGATATCCGCAGTTATGGGCTCTTAAAGACCATCGGCACAACGGGGCGACAGTTAAAGCGGATAGTGCATATACAGGCACTTTATATTTGCGCAGTCAGTATTCCGGTGGGACTTCTTGCAGGATACCTTGCCGGTTCAAAGCTTTCTCCGGTTATTATTGATAATTTTGCCATGAAAGCGGGAACGCACATCAGCGTAAATCCGTGGATTTTTTTAGGAGCAGGCATTTTTACATTGGCTACGGTGTGGGTGAGCTGTATCAGTCCATGCAGGATGGCGGCAAGAGTATCGCCGATAGAAGCGGTACGCTATGTGGAGAGCAGCGCGATGAAAATCAAAGCGAAGACAAAGAAGAGCAGAAAGGTAACTGCGCTTTCCATGGCATGGAGAAATATCAGGCGCACGCCGAAAAAGGTACTGCTGGTTGTGATAAGCGTGTCGCTTTCTCTTATCATGCTCAATGCTGTATACAGCGTGATTCGGGGATTTGATATGGATAAATTTGTGGAAAACAGAATTATAGGGGATTTTATCGTTAAGGACGCGACTGTGCAGAACGTCTATGCGCATTCCCGTGACACGACGGCAGTCAACAGCGAAATCATCAAAGAGCTGGAGGATTCCGGGCTGGCATTTACGCATGAGGAGATTTTTTTCTCACAGACATGGAATCAAATAAGCGATACGGCGTATGACCGGGCGTTGGAATTTATGAACGCAGAGGAATTTGCGTGGATTTTTTCAGACGATTTATATACAAGGGAAATACTTGAGAATGACCATGAGATAGAGTTTTACAATTACGGAATCGATGAGTGGACATTTGATAAACTGGAACCGGTAGAGGGAACGCTTGACTATGAGAAATTTATGACCGGCGATTACTGTATTATCAGCAGATTTACGATGTCTGATAATACGTATGAATGTTATGACGTCGGGGAAAAAGTTTCGGTAACATTTCCGGACGGTACCAACAAGGAATATGAAGTGATGGCGATTGCAGACATGAAGTATGCTTTGTCGGTACAGAGTTACGGTGTGCTTGCGGTTGAAATAATTTTGCCCGAAAAGGAATATGCAGAACATTTTTGTCCGAAGGGAGCGATGATTTCTGTTTTAAATATGAAGGATTCTTCTGATATAGCGGCGATGGAGGAGTGGCTTTTGGACTACACGACGACAAAGCGGATGTATCTGGATTATACTTCCCGAAAAATGTATGAGGGAGAATTTGAACAGCTCAAACTTACGGTTGCCGTGGTTGGCGGACTGCTTAGTTTTATTCTGGCATTAATTGGCATTTTGAATTTTATCAATTCCATTGTAACCGGAATTTTAAGCAGACAGCGGGAATTTGCGATGATGGAAGCGGTCGGCATGACGGGAAAACAGTTAAAAAGCATGCTGGCGTGGGAAGGTGTTTTGTATGCGGCGTTTGCTTCGATAGTGGTTCTGACCGTCGGAATGGCGTTCTGCAATTTTATTGTGGAGGCGTTCGCGGGGCAGATGTGGTTCTTTGCGGGACATTTTGAGATACTTCCGATGGCGGTCTGTATTCCGCTTTTAGCGGCGGTTTCTTTTGAGGTTCCGGTTATCGCGTATAAGAAAATGCTAAAGGA
The DNA here is from genome assembly GCA_910584325.1 of uncultured Lachnospiraceae bacterium. Classification (GTDB taxonomy): domain Bacteria; phylum Bacillota; class Clostridia; order Lachnospirales; family Lachnospiraceae; genus MGBC120314. The sequence goes on from CAJTZH010000026.1 coordinate 3,153, forward strand.
GAGCGTTGTAGAACGGTTGAGAACACAGGAGTAATAAATTAAAGATTTTTTTCGATATATATTTTGAAACTTTTTGTATATGATAATCGTATTATTATAAATGGGATGAAAAGCAGGGAAATATATGGAGAGAGAACAAAAACGGCTGGAAGAGTACTTTAAAAAGTATTGTCCGCTGGTTTTCAGGGTGGCATTCGCTGAAGTGAAATCCCATGCAGATGCGGAAGACGTATTGCAGGAGACTTTTATTAAACTTTTGCGGTACCACCCTGTTTTTGAAAGTGAAGAACATGAAAAGGCGTGGATGATTCGTACCACAATTAATCTGGCAAAAGACCTGCTCAAAAGTAAATGGCAGCAGAGCACAGTGGGTATGCCGGAGGATTTTCATGGGGAGAAAACATATATGAAGGTGCCGTATCTGGAAGAGGACGAGACGCTGTGGCGTGTGCTTGCGCTCTCAGAGAAATACAGGCAGCCTTTGTATTTATTTTATTATGAAGATTATTCCATTAAGGAAATCGCAAGGGCGCTGGACATGCCGGAAAGCACGGTCAAAACGAATCTGCGGCGCGGCAGGGAGATTTTAAAAACGGATTTGGAAAGGTCGAGGTGAAGAGTATGAACATTAATAAGATTGCACAGATGGTATATCAGAAACAGGCAAAAACAGGAAAGCCGAGAGAGAACGGAACGGATTTTTCAAAGGATTTTCTTGGAAGTCTCGAAGAAAAATTGAACAACAGTGAAGCAAAGCTTGCCGGACAGAAAGGGAAAAATGAACTTACATCAAACGCGGCTTCGGAAAACGAATATCTGTACGGCATTTCTTCCCATGTCGCGATTTCGTCCGTGAGAACTGTCGTGTCAAAGGCTGTATACGAATGTGAAGTCAAAGGCATTTCTTACCGTGAAAGCGACTATGTGAAGATTTGTATCGAAAAAGGGTTTGTGTATAAGGCGCAGGTAGACAAGGAAAAAGAAACGGTATATGTGGAGCAAAAGAATGACAGCGGTTCGGTCAAGGGGTACGAGGCGGACCCGAACCAGATAGATGAGGATACAAAAGACGAACTGGAAGAATTCGCGCTGACGGCATGGAGGAAAGCGTTAGGACAATATGCGGATTATGTGCAGGACCGTATCAAGAACGGACCGGAAAAGTTTGCAATCGGCAGTACTGAGTTTTCGATAAAAGAGTGGGATAAGCTGATGGAAAAGCTCGACGAGGATATTGATGCGATTCAGAAAGAGCAGGAAGAACGGATTCAGAAAGCGTTGGAGGAGCAGTTGAAACAGAAGGCGGAAAAGACGGAAACGGATGACGATGAGAGCGGAGTATCAAAGATTACAAAGAAAAAGAAAGATGTAAAGGAAGAGGTTTAATAAGGAGGAAACAGGCATGAATTTAGCAAGTTTAAGAACAGAGACTTCATACAGAACAGAAAGTTATGAAGCAGTGAGCAGGAAGAACGGCATCTGGAAAAAACAGAGCGCAAATCATGTGACGAATGAAACGGTGCAGGAGGATTTAGACAAGAAGGTTGGCGAAGGGTCTGAGCGAAAGGAAAAAGCTGACAGAATTGTAAACGATAAGATGAACGGGAGAGACCCGGGAAATTGGGCGATTCTTGCGGACGATAACGGCGTCATTACATATAACGGAATCTGTTTTCTGTTTGATTCCGAGACCAATTCGCTGTCTCTTGGCGATATGTCGCAGGAAGATAATGTTCTTTCCATTCCTTTATCACGCGGGGGGACGCTAAAGGTGAACCGCAATAATATTGATGATTTGGCACAGGCAATCGGCATGTTTTCACCGGAGGATATCAACAGAATTATGCGGGCGATTTCGGAGGATGCGCACTGTCGAAGGAAGTTAAACGAGATTGAAGATGATAAAAACAGTCTGGGTGAGGAAGAAGATTCCATGAAGAACCAGGAAGAATATGTGGAACAGGGTGTAAAAAATACGCAGAATTTCTATGATTCCGATAATTATAAGCGTGTCTGGAATGAATATTTTAAGGGCGCGGATAAATCTGTTGAGAGGATGTGGAGAGAAACAATGGAAGAGACGGGAGTAGACGGGTTTGGTTATAACAGCAGAGGGATGCTCACGCATATTACGCAGTTTCAGATAGCGCAGCTTACGATGAATTACAGGGAACAGTCGGTTTTTGGAAGTACGGTAGGTTCGGCGCTGGATTTTGCGAAACGCTCGCTTGACGCGTTAAAGAATCCGCTGATGCCGCTGTCATCACGCTCATCTGAGGTACAGTCGGCAATTATGGCGGAGCAGAGATTTTATGAAAAATTTATTGAGAAGTTAAGCCTCATATAAGTGGAATACCTCCTGAAAATGTGGATAAATCGTTAATTTTGTATGGAAAATGTTAAAATTCCGTTAAGTTCATTGCGAAAAATCAAGTCCTATGGTATGATTTAATAGGTAATATAAGAATTTCGGTGAATTTAATCTGACTTCTTAGTCTTAATTATTTATCCAATAATACAATCAAACAGGAGGGTAATGTATGGGGTATGAAAAAGAAATCCTAAAATATGCGGAAAAAGTGATGCCTTTGTGCGTGGACAACGATACGATTTCCGATGAATTATTTAAAGAATACGGCGTATACAGGGGACTGCGAGACCAGAACGGTAAGGGTGTGCTCACGGGACTCACGAATATTTCGAAGATTGTTTCGTTCAAAGAGCAGAACGGCGAACGGGTTCCGTGCGACGGTGAACTTTGGTACCGCGGTTACCGCGTCGAGAGTTTAATAGAGGAATCAAGGAATTGTTTCGGATTTGAGAGAACGGCATATCTTCTGCTGTTTGGTAAGAAGCCGTCAGAGGAGGGATTATCGGAGTTTTGTAAAATCCTCGCGTCGGCAAGAACGCTTCCGACGAATTTCACAAGAGATGTAATCATGAAGGCGCCAACCAGGGATATTATGAATTCGATGACCAGAAGTATTCTGACGTTGTCTTCATATGATAAGTCGCTTAACTCGGCGGACTTAGAGAACAGTATCCGGCAGTGCATCCAGTTAATCAGTACGTTCCCGATGCTTGCCGTTTACGGATATCATGCCTATAATCATTATGAGAATGATGAGAGTATGTACATACACAGACCGAGCCGTAAGCTGTCGACAGCGGAGAATCTGTTGTCAATGCTTCGTGCCGACAAGAAGTATACGGAAATTGAGGCGAAGGTTCTGGATGTGGCGCTGATGCTCCATATGGAACACGGAGGCGGTAATAATTCCACATTTACGACCAGAGTGGTCACGTCTTCCGGTTCCGATACTTATTCGGCGATGGCGGCGGCAATGTCATCCCTGAAGGGACCAAGGCATGGCGGCGCGAACATTAAAGTAATGGAGATGATAGAGGATATTCATAAGCATGTGAAAGATACGGATGATCAGGATGAGCTTCGCGATTATCTGACAAAGATGCTTGACGGCGAGGTTTTCGATAAGAAAGGGCTTATATACGGTATGGGTCACGCCGTATACTCTCTTTCCGACCCGAGGGAACGTATTTTTAAAGGATTTGTGGAAAAGCTTGCGGAGTCGAAGGGTAAAGATAAGGATATGCGTCTTTATAACAGTATCGAGACGATTGCGCCGCAGATTATTGCGAAGAAGCGTAAAATCTTTAAGGGCGTCAGTCCGAATGTGGATTTCTACAGTGGGTTTGTGTACGAAATGCTGGGGATTCCGTCGGAGTTATTTACGCCGTTGTTTGCCATCGCACGTATTGTAGGATGGAGCGCGCATCGTATCGAGGAGATAATCGGAATGGGTAAGATTATCCGTCCTGCATATCTGAGCGTTATGGAAGAAAAAGAATAAAGGATTATCAATCAGATGGATTTTGTCATCAAACTGTGTTTGCCTGACAGAGTCCATTTCTTTTTTGCAAAAATTTATTTGTTTTTTTATATTGTATTTGTAGTATAATAATTTTAGGTGAGTATATGACGAAGTTTATTAATTACAGAATCATTTTAAATACTGTTAAAATTGTTCTTGCAAGCATGGCGGCAATTTGGCTGGCTGAGTTTTTACGGTTGCAGTACGCTGTTTCAGCAGGCATTATTGCGATTCTCAGTGTCCAGCCAACGAAAAAAGAGACGGTAAGAACAGCGCTTTCCAGATTTCTCGCGTTTTTGTGTGCGCTGCTGATATCGGCTGTTTCATTTGGAGTGTTTGGATTTCATGGAACCGCCTTTGCCGTCTACTTGTTGTTATTTGTTTTTATCTGTTTAACTTTTGGATGGAATAACGCGATGGCGATGGATTCCGTATTGATTTCCCATTTTCTTTCAGAGGGCAGGATGGATTTGGCGATGATAGGGAACGAGACGCTTTTGTTTCTTGTCGGGGTCGGCGCGGGCATTCTTGCGAATCTTCATCTTCATAAAGATATGAGGCAGATGGAAGAACTTCGCGAGGCGATTGATGAACAGATTAAGAGCATTTTGTTCCGAATGTCAAAACGGATTCTGAGCGGTGAAAATTCGGATTACGACGGCGCGTGTTTTGACGTGCTGTCGGAATATCTGGCGAAAGCCCGGTGGATGGCGGAACAAAATATTCAAAATCAGTTTTTGGGCGGGGATTTGTTTGATATGGAGTACGTCAAAATGAGACGGGAACAATATGGATGTATTTTTGAAATGTATAAGAATGTCAGAACGATTCAAACGACGCCTGCGCAGGCGCAGATTATCTCGGCGTTTCTGAGGCAGATTTCGGAGGAATATCATAAAGAAAATACGGTGGACAGTCTGCTTGAGCAGTTTTATGAGATTGACCGGGGGATGCGGACGCAGCCTTTACCGGCAGAGCGCGGCGAGTTTGAGGACAGGGCGATGTTGTACTCGCTTCTTCGGCATCTGGAAGAATTTCTTATGATTAAAAAAGAGTTTGCGAAAAAATATCTGTGACGGAGGTTTGGATGTGAAGATTTTAATTATCGGTGGAAGTTACTTTCTGGGGAAAACATTTACAATGATGGCGGGCGGTATACATGAGCTGTATGTCATGAACAGAGGGAACCGTCCTTTTGACAGCGACGGGATTATCGAGTATGTGATGGACCGACACGATAAGGAGAAACTTGCAGAGATTCCCGAGACATATTTTGATGTGATTGTGGATTTCTGCGCTTATGAAGAGGGGGATATCGAGCTGATTTTTCAGAATTTAAAGGCGGATTTTAGACAGTATATTTTTATCAGCACGTGCGACGTATACAGGCGCGGAAGCATGGAACGGCTGGACGAGAGCGCGGCTTTTGAGGAGAGGAATTTCGGGGGACAGGCAGGCGCATATATTATAGGAAAGGTGCGTCTGGAAGAAGAACTTACGCGGTGCGCAAAAAAACGGCAGATTGCGTATACGTCCATTCGGCCTGCATTTATCTACGGTCCGGAAAATTACGCGCCGAGAGAGGACATTTATTTTAAGTGGATTTTGACAGCAGGGCAGATTATTCATCCGCATGATGCGGACGGAGAATTTCAGATGGTTTTTGTCTATGACGCTGCCAAGGCGATTTTACTTGCCTGCGGTAACGAAAAGGCGTTTAACCGGGCGTTTAATTTATGCAACGATGAGAGTATGACGTATGAGGATTTCGCGGATTTAATGGAAGAAGTGCTGGAGCTTCCGTTTGAGAGAGTGGAGTTGTCGGTAAAAGATGTATTGGAGCGGCAGATTCCTCTGCCCTTCCCTTTGACGAAACAGGAGTCGGAGTGGTATGACGGAACCGCCGTCAAGGAATTGGGACTGCAATACACCGACATTGCAAAGGGTATGAAAATTACGGCAGATTATTTTAAGGAGAATTAAGGCGATGGATATGAAGCGGGTATTAAGCGAACTGGACGCGCTGTTTGCGAAGAATGATTTGGATGCGGTGGGAGAATTTCTTGAGAAACAGTACGAAGCGGCGAAGAAAGAAGAGGATTTTGAAGCACAGCTTAGTCTGGCGAACGAGATGGCAGGTTTTTACCGTGAGATGACGGCGTTTGATAAAGCGCGGGAAATTATCGAAGACATGTATGTGCTGTTAAAGGATACGCGGGTTGCGGGAACAGTTGAGGAGGGAACGTCTCTTCTTAATATAGCGAACACATACCGGGCGATGGAACGTTTTGAAGAATCAGAATCGGCGTACGAAAAAGCGGCAGAGCTTTACAAAGGGACGCTTTTGCCGGACGATTTCCGACTTGCCAGTCTTTACAATAATGTCAGTCTTTTGTATCAGGCGCAGGGTAATTATGAACAGGCGGCACAGAATCTTCTTCAGGCGTTGGAAATTGCGAAACGGCATCCGGAGGCGGAAATAGAACTTGCAGTAACGTATACGAATCTTGGGCAGGCGTATTTTAATATTCAGGGTGACGCCGTAAAAAAGGCGGAAGCGTATTTGAAAAAGGCGGAGGAGATTTTCGCGAAAGGCGGTAAGAAGGATTATCATTACTGCGGCTGCGCCAATGCGCTTGGAACGCTTTATTTTAAAACGGGCGAGTATGGTTTGGCGGTACAGTATTATGAGGAAGCGCTTCTTAACATGTACGAGACGGCAGGCGCTACAGGAAACTATGATACCATCAGGGAGAACCTGATGGCGGCGTATGAGAAAGCCGGAATGAAGACATATGATAATATGATGGATTTATGTGAGGGATTTTATGAGACATACGGGAAACCGATGATACATGAGAAATTTGCCGGATACGAGGACAGGATTGCCGTGGGATTGTGCGGAGAGGGCTCCGACTGTTTTGGATTTGACGATGAACTGTCAAGAGACCATGACTGCGGACCGCGTTTTTGTATGTGGGTTTGCGATGAGGTTTACGAACAGATTGGCGAGTCGCTGCAGGCAGAATATGACAGACTTCCAAAAATTTTTGCCGGCGTTATCTTGAAAAAAGCTTCGATGAGCGGAAAAAGAGACGGTGTATTTAAAATTGATGATTTTTACAGAAAGTTTCTTGGAGACTTAGCGGTGCCGAAATTGTATGAGGAGTGGTGGTACGCGCCGGAATACAATCTTGCGGCGGCGACAAACGGAAAAGTGTTTACCGATAAGGAGGGAATATTTACCGGTATTCGTGAAGAACTTTTGCAATATTATCCGCGTGAAATCCGGCTTAGAAGGCTTTCCGACGCGCTTGTGCGATGCGCGCAGTCTGGTCAGTATAATTATCCGAGAATGATGGCAAGAGGCGATTATGTGGCGGCGCGGATTGCACTCACGGAATTTATGAGGGATATAATGAATGTCGTTTTTTTGCTCAACAAGACGTATTCACCGTATTATAAATGGCAGCATAAAGCAATGGCGCGCCTCGAGGTTCTGCCGGAAGTGGGCGATATTCTGACGGCGGTATGCGATATGGAAGATCAGCGAGGGGCGTGGGAAGGTGTGAAATATGAAAATTCTGTCAATGAAAAGGATATGATTGCGTTGACGATTGAGATTTTGGCAAAATTGATTGTAGACGAGCTGCAGAAAGAGGGACTAAGCGAGTGCGGTCTTTTATATCTGGAGCGGCAGGGAATCGAGGTACTGCGTTTTATTAAGGAGGATGTTGCGGATGTCTAAGGAAGAGAAAGTGGAACTGATTGTGGAACTGGAATGGAAAGAATTTGATAAGGTACAGAATGAGGGAGGCAGGGCGGATTGTCAGGATGACTGGGATACGTTTCAGGTTATGAGAAAGAGCCAGTATCTTACATGGACCGAGGATATGCTTGACGAGTATCTCTGGCATTTTAATGAATGCATGAAAGCAGGACGGAATCTGATTACCGAAAAATACGGCCGCATGATGGAGAGTACCGTGCCGTGGGAATATGAGAAGATAAAGGATAAACTGCCGGAGTTATCAGAGGAGCGAAAGCAGATTACGGAGGCAGTCGTTAAGATACAGGTGGAATGGATGGAAGCGTTCGCAAAGGAATTTCCGAATCTGGCGGGCAACGCGAGAAGTATCCATACCTCGGAAGACCGGGTGTTTAATACGTCGTACGAAACGTATCTGCGTGGAGAGCTTGGAACCTATTCGGAGGAACTGCTTGGCATGTACGGACGGTTTATCGCAAAGCTTGCGGGAGAAGGAAAAAATCTTGCCCGTCTTACGATGGAGAATACGGCGCGCCTTTATGGTTACGATTCCCTGGAGTCGGCGGAAAAATCACTTTAGCATTGACAAGAAATAGATTTCATTTATAATTTAGGTAAGAATTATAATGGAGAATCGCATATGAAAACAGATATTGAAATCGCTCAGGACGCACAAATGCTTGATATCAGGGAAGTCGCGGGGCAGCTTGGCATCGGGGAGAATGAACTGGAACTTTATGGAAGGTATCAGGCAAAGCTTTCGGACGAATTGGAAGAACGCGTTAAAAACAATAAAGACGGAAAGCTGATTCTGGTGACGGCAATCAATCCGACTCCTGCCGGAGAGGGTAAGACGACGGTCAGCGTGGGACTTGGAGAAGCACTTTGCAAGAAGGGAAAGAAGGCCGTTATTGCGCTTAGAGAGCCGTCTTTAGGACCATGTTTTGGAATCAAGGGAGGAGCGGCAGGCGGCGGTTATGCCCAGGTTGTTCCGATGGAGGATTTGAATCTCCATTTTACCGGCGATTTTCATGCAATTACGTCAGCGAACAATCTTCTGGCGGCGATGCTGGATAATCATATTCAGCAGGGAAATACGCTTGATATTGATACGCGCAGAATTGTGTGGAAACGGTGTATGGATATGAACGACCGTGTCCTTAGAAATATTGTTGTCGGAATGGGGAATAAGACGGACGGATTCGTCAGAGAGGACCATTTTGTTATCACAGTGGCGTCGGAGATTATGGCGATTCTCTGTCTTGCGGAAAATATGCAGGATTTAAAGAGCCGTCTCGCGGATATTATTGTGGCGTACACAAGAAGCGGCAGGCCTGTGACAGCAAAGGAACTGAACGCAGTGGGCGCTATGGCGGCATTGTTAAAGAATGCAGTTAAACCGAATATGATTCAGACGCTTGAGAATACGCCGGCGATTGTCCACGGCGGACCGTTTGCCAATATCGCGCACGGCTGTAACAGCGTCCGTGCTACCAAGATTGCCCTGAAGCTTGCGGATTATGTGGTGACGGAAGCCGGGTTTGGAGCGGATCTTGGAGCGGAGAAATTTTTTGATATCAAGTGCCGTAAAGCGGGATTGAAACCGGATGCAGTGGTGCTTGTCGCAACAGTCCGTGCGCTCAAATATAACGGCGGCGTTCCTAAAACGGAGTTGTCGGTAGAGAATCTTGAGGCGCTTTCGAGGGGAATCGTGAATCTGGAGAAGCATATTGAAAATATACAAAAATACGGCGTGCCGGTTGTAGTAACGCTCAACCACTTTGTGTCGGACACCGAGGAAGAACTGGATTTTGTGAAAGAGTTCTGTGAAAGCAGAGGATGTGAATTTGCGCTTTCCGATGTGTGGGCAAAAGGCGGAGAAGGCGGAGCGGAGCTTGCTGACAAGGTATTGTATACACTGGAGAATAAAGAGAGCCGTTTTCAGGTGCTGTATGACGACGCGATGAGTCTTGAAGAAAAAATCAGGACGATTTGTACAAAGATTTACGGCGCGGCGGACGTGGTGTTTGACGATAAAGCAATAAAAGAGCTGCGTGAGATGACGCAGCTTGGATTTGGCAGGTTTCCGGTCTGTATGGCAAAGACGCAGTATTCACTGTCGGACGACGCGAACAAACTGGGGAGACCGGAAGGATTTTCAATCTATGTCCGTGAAGTGTATGCCTGCGCAGGCGCAGGCTTTATAGTGGCAATGACGGGAACGATTATGACGATGCCGGGACTTCCGAAAGTACCTGCAGCGGAGCGCATTGATGTAGGAGACGATGGAAGAATTACAGGATTATTTTAATAACGGAAAAACGGATTTGCAGTATCGCTTGCTGAAAACGGACGACTATACTGTCGGATATTGTGAAATTCCCGGAGTAAAAAGTCATAAGATTCAGCATGAGACGGCTTATAAGCTGTTGTATACAGTACTTTCTGACGAATTTGGCGTGGATTTGAAGACGCTTGTAATTGAACGGAAAGAGGACGGAAAACCGTATGCCGCGGGAGAATCATTTTTCTTTAATCTCAGCCACTGCGACGGTCTTGCGGTGTGCGCCGTTTCAGCAGGGCAGGATATCGGCGTGGATGTGGAGCAGATAAGAGAATGCAGGGAAGCAACGGCAAAGCGCGTGATGTCGGATTCGGAATACGCGTCTTTTCTTACGGCAGTCGATAAGAACAAAGCGTTTTTCCGTATATGGACTTATAAGGAAAGCGTGTTAAAACTGACCGGTGAAGGGCTCAGAAGAGCGCCGCGCGAAATTGATTCCGCCGGTAATACAGGTTACCGCGTGGAACAGTATGAAATTACTTTTAACGGAAAAGAATTTATTATTTCTTGCGCCATAAACTAATTTTAAAACTTAGAAAGCTGTGGTATTATAGTAGGTAAATAATGCCATGGCTTTTTTGGTATCAAACGGAGGATTTTTGAATGTGGCTGGCAGATGGTTGGAAAGACTATGAAGTGATAGATACGTCGAAGGGGGAAAAGCTGGAACGATGGGGAGACTATCTTCTGATAAGACCTGACCCGCAGGTGATTTGGGATACGCCAAGGACGCATCAGGGCTGGAAAAAGAAGAACGGTCATTATCACAGAAGTTCTAAGGGCGGCGGCGAATGGGAGTTTTTTGATTTACCAAAGCAGTGGACAATACAGTATAGGAATCTCACGTTTCATCTGAAACCGTTCAGTTTTAAACATACGGGATTGTTTCCTGAGCAGGCGGCAAACTGGGAGTGGTTCGGGGACAAAATCCGTGCCGAAATCAAACAGACAGGAAGAACGGTGAAGGTTTTAAACTTATTTGCATATACGGGCGGAGCAACACTGGCTGCTGCGGCGGCAGGCGCGGCGGTAACGCATGTGGACGCTTCAAAGGGTATGGTGAACTGGGCAAAGGAAAACGCGGTTTCATCGGGTCTTGGCGATGCGCCGGTCAGGTGGATTGTGGATGACTGTGTAAAGTTTGTAGAACGTGAAATCCGCCGGGGAAATCATTATGACGGAATTATTATGGACCCGCCGTCTTACGGAAGAGGGCCGAACGGCGAGATATGGAAGATAGAGGACTCCATTCATGGGCTGATTCGTCTTTGCGCTAAGCTTCTTTCAGACGAGCCGTTGTTTTTCCTGATTAATTCCTACACGACGGGACTTGCGCCGGCAGTTTTGACGTATATGTTAGCGACGGAATTGAAACAATATCATGGAACGGTGCGCTCCGACGAAGTGGGACTGCCGGTTTCAAGTAACGGTCTGATACTTCCGTGCGGAGCGTCGGGCAGATGGGAGAACGCGTTATGAATAAAATAAAACAGATTATCAGAAAGCATCAGGAGCGGTTGGCGATAGGCATCCAACTGCTTTTGTGCGCGGTTTTCGCAGGTAAGGTTATCAATAAGGAAGTAAAACAGAGATTGAAATTTTCGGAGAAGAATGCGAAACAGGAGGCAAAACGTGCCGAAAGCATTAAGAAGAATGCGGCGAAATACGCGAAAAAGCTTGCAAAGACGGAGTATAAGCTGCAGTCGCATAAGTTAAAGGTAAAACTGCAAAGGGATAAGGCGCTGTCTAAGATTGTCATGAGGAAACTGAACGAGAAGACCCGGAAAAAGAAAATGAAGAATAAGAAGAGAAAATAGATTATGAATGTTTTGAATGTGGAAAGAGTCACGAAAGGATATGGAAACAGAACGTTATTTGAAGATGTTACGCTCGGAATTAACGAGGGCGATAAAATCGGTGTTATTGGTGTGAACGGAACCGGTAAATCCACGTTTCTTAAAATTATCGCGGGACTTGTGACACCGGATGCGGGGCAGGTGGTCTGCAAAAATGGGATTCATGTGTCTTATCTTTCGCAAAATCCGGTGTTTGAGAAGGACGACACAGTTCTTAGCTATGTGTGCAGGGATAAGAAGGCCTTGCAGAACAGAAACGTGGAGGCGGAAGCGAAGACGATTCTCAATAAGCTGGGGATTACAGACTATGAACAACGAACTGCCGAACTTTCCGGCGGGCAGAGAAAACGCGCCGCGCTTGCGAGAACGTTGCTGTTGCCGTCGGAAATTCTTGTTCTGGACGAGCCGACAAACCATCTGGATAATGATATGGTTATCTGGCTGGAATATTTTCTGGATAAATTTAAGGGACAATTGGTGATGGTAACGCACGACCGTTATTTTCTGGACCGTGTGACAAATCGTATCGTGGAACTTGACAGAGGCAGTCTGTACAGCTATGACGTGAACTACAGCGGTTTTCTGGAGAGAAAAGCACAACGTGAGGAGATGCTTGCGTCCACGGAAAAGAAGCGGCAGAATATTTTAAGAACGGAACTGGAATGGGTCAGGAGAGGTTGTCAGGCACGTTCGACGAAACAGCAGGCAAGACTTGACCGTTATGAGGATATGAAGGCGGCGTCGCGCGCGGCAAGAGCTTCTCTGGAGAAACAGACGCTGGAGATGAGTTCGGTGTCTACCCGTGTGGGGAAGAAGACAATCGAAATTAATCATGTTTCAAAGAGTTATGGACAGAAGAAATTGTTTTGCGATTTCTCGCATATTGTCCTGCGGGATGAGAGAATCGGGATTGTCGGTCCGAACGGCTGTGGAAAATCCACGCTTCTAAAAGTCATTACCGGAAAAACAGCGCCGGATGCGGGAAGCGTTGAAATGGGTGAGACAATCCGCATAGGGTGCTTCATGCAGGAAAATGAGTTTGAGGACGAGACGCTGCGTGTCATCGACTATGTAAAAAATATCGGCGAATATGTGACGACGGTAGACGGAAAGATTACGGCAGGCAGGATGTGCGAGCGTTTTTTGTTTACGCCGGATGCGCAGTATACGCCGATTGCCAAGCTTTCCGGCGGAGAGAAGCGGCGGCTTTATCTGCTGGGCATACTGATGGAATCGCCCAATGTGCTGATTCTGGACGAGCCGACAAACGATTTGGATATCGAGACGCTGACGATATTGGAGGATTATATTGACAATTTTGTGGGAATGGTGATTGTTGTTTCTCATGACCGCTATTTTTTGGACAGGGTTGCCGACCGCATTTTCGCGTTTGAGGGAGACGGAGTAATCACGCAGTATGAGGGCGGTTTTAGCGATTATCTGGAGAAAGCGTTCGCAAAGGGCGTGGTGGACCGCTTCGGGACGCTGACCGGCGGGGCAGTATGGGAAAAAGATGCGGGCGGCGGCGCAGGTTCTAAGAATCAGTGGAAGGAAGATAAAAAGAACAACAAGGTTCCAAAATTTTCCTATACGGAACGGAAAGAATTTGATACAATAGAAGATGATATAGAACAAATTGAGATAAAATTAAGGCAGACGGACGAAGAGATTTTAAAGAATGCCACAAATTCCGGCAGACTGAATGAACTGATGAATGAACGGAACGCGTTGGAAGAGACGCTGAATGTGAAAATGGAGCGCTGGCTTTATTTAAATGAGCTGGCGGAGCAGATTCAATACCGCAAATAACGGATATGACAATATATGAGTAAGGTACATATATGAACAGCAAAGAATTTATAGAAAAGGTAATCAGCAGGCGCAAAGAACTGGCGGTGAGTCAGGAAACCATAGCCGACTGGCTGAATGTAACGACGACAACCGTTTCGCAGATTGAGAACGGCAATACGGAGATAGACATTAATATGTGTCTTATACTGGCGGAGAAACTGGATATACCGGTTGAGGAGATATTTGTCAGAAAACAGCAGGAAAAGCCCCGGCATGACAGACTGCTGATTGGTATGACAGTTGTTATGATTGTTCTGGTGGTGGCAAACGTTTTATACACCCGGTTTGGCGACTGGATGATGGGGCGTTACGAGTTCAATATTTATACGGTCCTGAAAGTTGAGGACGATATGGTTACATTAAAAGAGCGGCAGCCTGCGGTGTACTATCCCGAGATGCATGTGTTTAAAGTGCGCAGAACGAAATATAACGATATCTGGGAAGACGTCATAGAGGGAGATGTGATACAGTTATGGTACCGCTTTGAACTTTCCGCGGACCATGTGAATCCGGCTTTTAAAGTGGAAGAGATATTGATTAGTGAGTCCATGAGGGGATTTATGGATTGAGAACGGTATGGTATTCATACTAAAAATATAAAATTTTAAAGGAGAAACAAAAATGAAGATGAAAAAGTATGCAAAAGCAGTATGTATGGCGCTGGTGTGCTGTTTTCTGGTATCGTACGCGATGCCGGCAGTGAGAGTGCAGGCAGTGGAGGCAAGGTCAATTCTGACGTATTACAAGACGGCTGCGTCGAGTGGCGGTATGTTTCAGGTTACAGTAAGATTGAGTGTTCAGGACAGTGTGGAGCAGATTATCGGCTATCAGATTACGCAGATTACACCGTCGCCATATGTATCGAGTTATACTATTGCAGAGCAGACATTACTGAACAATAATACAACGCTCTATATCCTCATTGCCTATTATGATAATGGTGTTGCAAGAGAGGATGAGGTGTATATTAATATATAATTATTGAATATGTTTGAACTTGGTGAAAAAATCAGAAAGCGAAGAAAATATCTTAAGAAAAATCAGGGAGAAGTCGCGGATAAAGTGCCGGTCAGTAAGTCGCAAATCAGCAAGTGGGAGAATGAAAACACCTATCCGTCCATGTCGGATTTTGTAAAACTGTGCAGAGCGATGAATATTCATCCTGCCGATTTGATTGCGGGGAGGATTGAAGAGAACTGGTTTAAGGATAAGCATAAGAAAACAAGGACAGCGCTTCTCGGAGTACTGGCAGTGGTGATTTTATGTCTTGGCGTCAATCTTGATCTGACGATTGACAAGTTGAATGGGATAAGACCTCTGCGTCAATATGAAGTCAATTATCTATATACAAAATTGACCGAGGATGGGGGAATAGAAGTCCGGCAGTTGACAAGACCTGAGGATGAAACTGTCTGGGTGGACATTGTGACGTATGAGAAGGATGGGATAATATATGACTATGAATTGAAAGAAATAATCTTTTTAGGCGATGAGATAGAAACAGAGCATGAGGTTCAACTGGATGAAGATGGAAAACGTCTGGTTGTTTATGTGCATTATCAGGTCGATAATCATCCCCAATTAACATCTGTGGATATAAAACCCAAAAAATAGCCGGAAATTTCCAAAAAATTCTGTGGAATTTTAAAAGTTTCCATTTTTTAATGGTAATTTTTCGTCGAATATTGTATAAAAGACGTATCAATTACAGATGGATGGAAATGTAATAGAAAATATGCAGAGTTGTTTTTTATTAAAATATTGGGGATGGGGATGTAAGGTAGTAGAATTGATTACATGTGCGGTCGAAATAAAAATAAAATAAAAGTCCGTTTGTAATTGTAAGAGTCCCCGGCTGTGTAAAACCACAGTCGGGGATTTCTTTCTTAAGATAGCAAATTGCTTTGTGATTTTGCTATCTTATTTTTTTATGCAATTTTGGAACGATATGTTCTTTAAAATTTGGAAATTTTCGAAATTCCACGATTTTTAATGGACTTTTTATACCCAATGGTATAAAAATAAGTTATTTAACGGAGGAAAGAGGAATTATAATGGACAAAAAGATATGGAACAGATTGCTGGCAATAATACTAATCATTTGTATGCTGCCTTGGATGGAACTGAACACGGCATATGTATATGCGATGGAAGAAACGGCACTATCGAATATGGTTGTTTCGGGGAACATAACGGTGACGGAACATCAGCAGGTGCAGGACCTTATTGTGAATACCGGCGCGACGCTGAATCTGAACGGATATACGCTGGCAGTAGAAGGGAGCGTAATTTGTGACGGGAAACTGGCTGTCAATAACGGAACGCTGATGTGCTCGCAGGACATGACGGTATCGGATAACGGAATTGTACAGATGAACGGTGCAAGCGATTTCATATATGTCAAGGGAAATTTGCTGTGGAACAGTAACATTGGTACAAAAGAGTATCTGACGAACGGCAGGTTAGAGCTTGGTGGGAATTTCACCGTGGTAAGAGAAAATAGTTTCGCGACGGCGGATATGCACTGCGTTATTTTTTCAGGAAGCGGCAGGCAGGAGATTTCCTTTGCGGGGGACGATATTTATCTGGCGAATGTGGAAAACAATAATCAGTCGCAGGAGGGAATATATTCGCAGAAGTTTATTCCGATAGGAGATATGACGGATAACGGAACACCGATGCACTATGAAAACGAGAATGCCGTCCACGGATACCGGCTGACGCAGAATACGACCATTGACGGCGATTTGCTGTTGTACAGCGGCGTGATGGATTTAAACGGATATGAATTAACGGTGACGGGCAGTTTTATTCAGCAGGGCGGAACGGTACAGATTGGCTCCGGCAGGCTGAACGTTCAAAAGGATTACAGAATACAGAGTGTTCATGACAGCGAGGACGAAGCAGTATACGCGAAAAGCTTCGGAAAACTCGTGATGACCGACAGCAAAGGAACGCTATATATATATGGGGATTTTGTCGATGAATCATGCGTTGACCATACGGATTTACTGACGGCAGGTTCCATTTACGCGTATGGAGACGTAACGGTGCTCGATTCGGGCTGTGAGAACGCGTTTACGCCTTCGGGAACGCATGCGCTGCGATTGTGTGGTGACACAGACCATACCGTGACGTTTCCGCAAAGCAGCGCCGCCGGCCATTCAAGGCTGCATAATTTATATTATGTCAATTCCGAACCGTATTTTCTGGAATTTGTCAATGAACCGTATATTACGGGTGTTTTCACTGCTTCCAAAAAACTTCCGCAGAATATCAGGGGCTATCTGGAAGCGGGAAGCGGAGTGAACGGGAAAACGTTTGCGGGAAATGTTGTTATCAACGAGACTGTTACTATTAACGCCGCCACAACGATACAGGGTGATTTACTGTTAAGACAGAACATACTGTTGGCAAATCGGAAGCTGTCCGTGGGAGGAAATTTGTACAACGAGGCAGAGAATAGTGCCGGTTTTGTGATTGAGATGACGGGAAGCAGCGCCGTTATGGAAATCCAGGGAAATATTGTGCCCGTAAGAGGTCTGACGGTGTTGGGAGGAAGTATTTCGCTGTACGGAGATTTTACGGGCGGGGGTTATTTTTACCATAACACGGGAAGTTTTCGGTTTGTGGGAAGTAAAAAACAGTCTGTGGACGTCAACACGGGCAGCGGGTTTGCTTCCGTTTATATCAATAATACGTCCGACGAAGGCGTGTGGTGCGAGAGAGCGCTTAATTATGTGAATCTGTACGGAAGTAAAAATAAACTGTTTTATAAAGGATATACGGGAAGTTTCGGTTACACGCTGAACAGAGACGAGGTTATCGGCTCCGACTTGGGACTGATTGGAGATACACTTAATTTAAACGGGCATACGCTTACTGTTAAAGGAAATTTTTATCATTATCTGGGACAGGTAATGCTTAACGGCGGCACGCTGATTGTGGAGGGAGACTATCTGCTTGAGAATCCCAATAATGAAGATATGATTTGGGGCGGACAATTAAGCACCGGAAGTATTATTATGAATCGACCGCAGGATAAGCTGACAGTAGGCGGTTCGTTTGTTTATAACAAATACGGCGGCAGTCATTCCGAGTTTTCGGACGGAGTGCTGACGGTAGGCAAAGATTTCAGGGCATATAAATTTACGGCGTCAGGAAATCATACGCTCGTTTTAAACGGCACAGAGCGGCAGGCAATACAGGAACTGGATACTATGGAACTGCGCGTTCAAAATCTTACGCTGGAAAACAGCGGCGGGGACGGCATTGTATTTACAAAGTCCTGCGAGATTTTGGGGGAAATTCAATCCAACGGCTGTAAAACAAGCGGTGTAATGAGAGGCGGCGAAAATATCAGACCACTGCTTATAAATCACACGGGAGGAATCTGGCTTACCTGCGACGTTACTATGGACGAGGATTGTACGGTAGACGGTGACCTGCTGCTGACAGGCAGTTCAATTATAAACGGTTCCCTGCATGTGGCGGGAGATTTGACGCTGGCGCAGGCGGAGATAAACGGAGCGGTTACCGTGGAGGGAAATGCTGAAATTTATGCGGTTAAGACGGTAACGGTTTCCGGGAATCTGCTGATAGCGGGCGGGTTGTCGCTTGGCATGGGAGCAAATGTGACGGTGGGCGGTACGGGAAGCGTACATATCGGAACCGATATGCGCGGCAATTCTTCCAATTTGCGTGTTAACGACGGAACTGTTGTTGTCGGGCAGAAGATTGACTGGAGCGAGGGCAGCAATAATCCGGGCGGGTATTCTGTCAGAGTATATATTAATGGTGAACGCGGTCTGCTCAAGTTAAGCGGCGACGGCAATTTTGGCGTGGGCGCGCTGTCGCAGGGAACGATAGAGGCAGGAGGAAATCTGACCTGTAAAATGTTTAACGGCACGGACGGCGGGCGTTTGATACTGGACGGCGATAAGCGGCAGGTGCTTGACTTTTCCAAAGGCTGCAAGGCGGATATTCTGGAAGTAAAAAACAGCAGTGAGGACGGCGTTCTGATTAAAACCAACTTTCCAATTAACAATCTGATGACAAACGGCAACAAAGTGGCGTTTGAGGACGGAAGCGGCGTAATCGGGTGGACGTTGACGCAGGATGAAGTATACGAGGGGGATTTTGTGCTATTAAACGGCGTGCTTGACTTAAACGGACATACGCTGACGGTAAACGGAGATTTTACATGGCGGGGTGGTAAGCTGCTGATGACAAATCCTGACGATATCCTGAATGTAAGCGGAGATTTCGTATCGAATATTCCGTATACAAAGGAAGCCGGTACATATTTAACGGACGGCGTAATCAATGTATTTGGCACACAGTTTATGATGACGAGCGGATTTTTGGCCTCGGAAAATCATACGGTAAATCTGTGCGGGGAAAGCAGACAGAATATTATAAGTCAGGCGGGCACCAACAGGATAAATCACCTGACGGTAAATAATGCAGAAGGTGTGGAACTGACGGGCGAACCGAAAATAAACGGAAATGTCACGGGTATGACGGAGAATATTTCCGGCTGTATGAAGATTACGGAACGGACAACCGTTCCAAACGGTGTGTATCCGTGTGACGTTTCGTTTGCGCCGAACAAATACAGTGCGGCAGTTGATGGAGACTTCACGTTCATGGGGAACGTAACATTTGAGCTTCCTGTGAAGTTAAACGGCGCGGCTGTTGTCTATGGAAACGCCGAAGTCTGTACAGGCTGCTATTTTCACGATACGCAGATATACGGAACGCTCAGCGGAACGGGCTTTACATTTGAGCGTCTGACGGTACACGGAGATTTTTACGCGAAAGAATTAAATACATTTTCCAAGGGGACGCTTGAAGTCAAGGGAGATTTTGTCTGTAACTATATGGCAAAAGGCGATAACCGGGTGATACTTTCGGGAGCCGCAAAGCAGACCGTCAGTATCGGAAACGGAAAATTCGCGACGCTGGAGCTTTGTAATGACAGTGAGGACGGCATCTTTTCATACAATCCGTTTGCGTATGACACGTTAATACGCAACGGCAGTCGTCTGGTTATCGGGAACAGTACCGGGGAATTTGGCTGGACGTTAAACGAAAATGTCATTTTGGACAAAACATTGATTCTTATCGGCGGAACATTGGATTTGAACGGGCATACGCTGACGTTAAACGGAGATTTTATCCACCAGGACGGCGTCGTTAAAATAAACGGAGGTACGCTGATTGTAAATGGAGATTACCGGCTCCAGTCCGTCAAAAATCCGGCAGGCAGCGCGTCTTCCTATGACGCGGGATTGGGAAAACTGATTCTTTCCGGCGAAAACGACGTGCTGGATATTAACGGGAATATGTATCTTCAGGCGGGAGGCGCCGGGCAGTACGCGATAAGCGCAGGCAATATATCGGTGTCGGGAAATATTACGGAAATGTCGGCGTTATCGTTTACTACGACGGGAGGCAATATGCTGACGCTGGACGGCGGAACCAAACAGACGGTTCTTTTGCCGGGCGCGGCGGTTGCGGGATTGAAAATAGCGAACGCTTCCGACAAGGGCGTCTGCATAGAGAAAGAATTTACGGTCAATACGGCGCTATCGGATGTCAACGCGAAAGCGGACGGTAAGATTGCCATACCGCGTCTGACGGTTCTTGAAGACGGAGTATTCGGAGGAGACCTTCTGGTTACGGGAAATGTTACGTTTGAGAACGATTATGTGATATCGGGAACCGTAGAATTTACGCATGAGGCGCATCTGGCAAACCACACGCTTTGCGCAGGTAATCTGATAATCAGAGGTAAATTTTATGTGGAGCAGGGAACGCTTCTGATTCAGAATAAAATAACCGTAAAAGATTTGGGAATGTTGATGATGCAGGATGAGAACGGTTTTGTCAGTACGCGGGATTTTGCGATGACGTCTAATTCGTCTCATAAAGGAAATCTGACAGGCGGAACATTGTATATTACAGGAGATTTCGAGCAGAGCGGCGCAGTTAATTTTATCGCGTCAGAGAACCACGTTACAATTCTGGATGGCGAAGTTTTACCGTCGGGAAAGAAACGGATACAGACAATTCGGTTCGCGCATCCGGGAAGCTGTCATTTTAATATTCTGACGCTGACGCGCGCAATTGACGAGGGATACGTGTTTAACTGTACGTTTGACGATATATACAGAAAATGTGAATATGACCTGAAAGAAGAGCGTTATCCGTCCGCGGTATCGAATATACTCGCGATAGAGACGGGAACGGTTACAGTGACGCTCTCCTACGATTGTGATGACACGAAGCATGAAATCTGCGGATATGAAATTTACCGCGATGGATGCCTTGTGGGTATTACTTCACAAAAAACGTATACCGATACGGGACTGCTGCCGTCAACAAATTACCGGTATACAATATACGCGTTTGACGCGGAGCGAAAAAAATCGAAAACCTCGCCGCAGTTTTCGGTGACAACGGCGGCGGACGTGACGGCGCCCGATGCGGTTTGCGACCTTTCTATCAAAGCAAGAACAGGTTCGTCGGCGACGATTGCATGGAGTGTTCCAAACGATGATTCCGGTGTAAAGTGCTATACGGTATACCGCAACGGGACAAAAATCGCGGAAAATATCGAAACGCCGGAGTATACGAATACAGGTTTAAAAGAAAATGAAGAATATACCTATGAAGTGACGGCAACGGATATAACGGGGAAAGAATCGGCAAAAAGCAATGCTGTTCTGACGACGGTACTGGCACCGAAGATTGTGGCGGTGACATCGCCGCAGGGAACGCTTTTGCGGGGAACCGCATCGTTAAAGGCATTGTTTGTAAATCAAGGGACGACCGTCGGGACAACGGTTACGTTTCAGTATCAGGATTTAACAGGCGCATGGAAAACAATTGCGTCGGTATCGTCAGGATTTGTGTCGGGTGAAGAATATCATACGGCGTCCTGCGCCTGGAACACGACGGCGCTTTCTGTTGACGGGGATATTTCTGTGCGAGCGGTTATTGTGGACGCGCAGAAGAATACGTCAACATATGACTGCATGTTCCATGTGGATAATATCGTGCCGGAATCTGTGGAGCAGATTGAGGCGGGAACAGAGGGCGGAATGATAGATATTCGATGGGCAGAAAGTCAGGACGCCGACTGTGCGGGTTACAGAATATACAGAAGAGAAGCGGGCGGAAAACTTGTATTGTACGCGGATATTGAGGACAGGTATGAAACGGCGTTTCATGATAGGAAAGTGGTGACGGGCGTATCGTATACTTATGTGATAACTGCCGTTGATATGGCGGGAAATGAGAGTAAGCGTTCGCAGGAAACCGTTGTGATACCGGGCAATGACGAAACGGCTCCGGTTGTAACGGAAGTAAGCTGTAAGACTTCGGTTATAGGAAACAGGGGCGTTATTAAAATCGGCGCGTCGGATAATAAAGGCATCGAGCGCATGGCGCTGTATTACGAGAAAGACGGCGTATGGAATCTGATTGACGCGAAAAATAC
Source organism: uncultured Lachnospiraceae bacterium (assembly GCA_910584325.1). Lineage (GTDB taxonomy): Bacteria > Bacillota > Clostridia > Lachnospirales > Lachnospiraceae > MGBC120314. The sequence continues at coordinate 25,372 of CAJTZH010000026.1, forward strand.
GAAGAGCGGAGAACTGCTGGTTCAGTGGGATACAACGTCATATGAGGAGGGCAGTTATACGCTTCGTGCCAGAGCCTGGGATGCTGCCGGAAATGTAAGCGTTGATGAAAACAGTCCGTCGTTTACCTGCCGGCTCGACCATACGGGTCCGGATGCAGTGGAAATCAGCAAAACAGAACCGTATCCGGGAGCGGTACGGTTGGAATGGGAGCCGGTAAGGGATGAAGATTTCGCTTATTTTGTCGTGGAGCAGCAGAATGCGGACGGAACATATAAAGAAATCTACAGAACAGATTATTATCTGGCGTATCTGGCGGGCGGACTGATGCCCGAAACAGAGTATATATTCCGCGTTACAGCGTTTGATACGTTAGACAACAGAGGAGCCGAAGGAAAGTGCGTCACGATTGTTACGCCTGCGGACGAAAACAAGCCGGGAATCCTGTCGGTGAACGCCGTTAAGGACAAAAATATGCTGACGCTTTTTGTGGAAGCGGCGGACGACTGCGGAATTGACAGAGGCGTTTTTACCGTGTGGGCAGAGGGAAAAACGGACAGAGAATCCTTTGAAGTCAAAGCGGGAGGAAAGACGCAGACCAGTCTTTCACAGGCGGTGGACATTACAAAATATGACAAAGAAACGCTTTGCCTCAAATATGAGGTATTTGATATTGCCGGAAATAAGGATGAAGTCTCGGACATTACATTTTATGTGGATAATACGCCGCCGGCAGCAGTTAAAAATCTGAGGGTGACCGATAATCAGGGAAGCATCGCGCTGGAATGGGACGCGGCAGAGGATGAGGACGCTGCTTTTTACAATGTGTACAGAGCGGATATAAACAGCGGCATTTACCGCAGGATTGCCGCCGAACTGTACAGTCACAGTTTTATTGATTCCACGGTTTCTGTGGGCAGGCAGTATTCGTATGTGGTAACGGCGGCGGATACCTGCTTTAATGAGAGCGAATATTCCAATGCGGTTTACGGCATGGTAACGGACGATAAAGTAAAACCGGTAATCAGGGGAATCGGACCTGCCTGTGATACGGTGGGAGCGGACCCGCGCATTACGGTACTGGCAACGGATAACGCGTCGCTTGCCGCTGTAGTGGTGAGTTACCGCAATGTAGAAGACGGTTACAGCCATTTTCGCACAATAAAAGAGTGGACAGCCATAAACAATAATGAATTGTATGAAGAGGTTCTCTGGAATACAAAAGATTTGACAGACGGCGGAACGTATGAAATCCGCGTGGAGGCGGTTGACAGGAGCGGAAATAAAGCTGTCAGCATGAGCAGAGTCTATACGCTGGATAATACGGCGCCCCAAAAACCTGAAGCGCAGGTGACTGCGGGCAATTTTAAGGCGGAGATTACCATATCAGAGGCTGTGGATGATGATTTTTCACATTTTGAAATCAGGCGCAGAAAACTTGGAACTTTGGAATTTGAGACTGTGGCGGAACTGGTGGAGTGTACATATACGGATACGGACCTGACGCCGAATATCACGTACTATTATCAGGTCATTGCCTATGATATCCACGGAAATACTTCCGAGAGCGGGATAGCGGAAGTTGTGGCGGGCGATACGGACGACGTCGCGCCGGTGGCTGACACGGCGCCGCTTATCATGGGGCTTGCGGGAAAAGAAGTTTATTTTGACGCTTCCATGTCAACGGATAACGTAGGCATTACGGAATTTTTGTGGGAAACGGGAGACGGAAAACTGCTGAACGGTTCCAGATGCGCGTATATTTACGAGAATGCAGGCTCATATTCCGCTAAATTAACAGTTTGCGATAAAGAGGGGAATACGGATACCAAAGAATTTATTGTTACGATACGAAACAAAGAGGACTGCGGCGCGGCGGTTGTGACGGTAAAGGACGCGGCGGGCAGGGTTCTTCCGAACACATTCGTCTATGTAATGCTTGGAGAAACGGAATATGCAAACCTGACAACTGATTCGTTGGGACGGGCGCAGATTACGGGCGTGGACGGACAGTATACCGTTATGGCTTATCAGGACGGTTATACGCCTGCAAGCTGTATTGTCGAACTGTCCAGAGTAAAAAATAACGAAGCGTCATTAATACTTAAAAAAAGCGCCGTTGTGCAGGGAGACGTTACAGTACATAAACTGTCGCTGCAGGAATTGATTGAACTGGGCGTGGATTTAAGAAAAACGGAAAATTACCATACCTATACGTTTAAAGCGACGTTTGTATTTGAGGAAAAGCAACTGCCGCAGTATGTGTATATTACCGCGAACAGTTTGGGTGTGCTTTCAGTCAAAGGAGTGGAAAACGGCAGCGGCGCATATGTGGACGGCGGGTATTACTGGTCCATAGGAGGCGGCAAAACGTATGGCATTACAACCGTACAGTCCGAGGGACAGGAACAGCCTGCGCCGGAACCGATACTTGCGTATCTGTCCGTTATGGAGAGTATTACATGGCTCAAGGATATGTATCAGGTGGAAATGCAGGTTGTTAACTGCGCCGATAAAAATTTTACACTGGAACACGCTGCGGCGACAATCAATCTGCCGGACGGACTCGCGCTTGCCGCAGTAAAAGGCGGACAAAATAAAACGATAGCGATGGGCAGTATTCCGGGACAGACTACAGGAAACGCTTCCTGGGTTGTCCGTGGAAACGAAAGCGGTTCGTATGCGATATCCGTTGATTTTAACGCCGCGCTTTTGCCGTTTTATGTTCCGGTAAAAGCAAGATTTGAGACGAAGCAGGATTTTGCGGTAACAACGGGCGAGGGTATTACGATATTTGTCTATCCTGAGATGGAAGCGTATATCGGAAAACATTACGTTGTGCAATATGAAATCTATAACGGTTCAAGGAAGGAGTTGTATAATTTTAAGACAACGATGGGGTCTTATAAGGAGGAACAGGGATACGGAGAAGTAACAGTTTTAGAAATCGACGAGGACGGAAACGAGAAGAAAACTATTATCAGCTCGCTTGAACGGGAAGTTGAGGAAACAGACCCCGTGACAGGCAAGACAACGGTGAAAACCGTTGTTGAAAAACCGCAGATGCATTATAACGTTACGAGCAACAAATGCGGAACCGTCAGCGTGGCATACGGCGGAAGCACCTACAATGTGGGTGTATTTTATCCCGGAGAGCGTTTATATGGAACATATATGACTACATTTCAAAATCCGGCTACGGAATCGGACCCGGATACGGTATATTACAAATTAATTGACACTGTCGTGGAGGAACTTCGCGGCGCGAATTTAGGCGTGGAAGTCGTTATTATTCCGGTAAAAAGCCATATTAACCGTTACCTGCATGACGCAAGACCGGTGGTGGAAAATACATATGCCGACCCGATAGACATTACGACAGGCGCGTTTTCTGAAAGCAAAACGGCGCTGACCGTATCAGGAGGCAAGCAGATTGCGTTTACGCTGAATTATAATTCGCTGCTCGCGGAATATGCGGGAGAACTCGGCTATGGATGGAGCCATGACTATGAAAGCGGCATTGCCAATTATAACGGACAGCTTGTCCTTACCACAGGAGCGGGGCGTCAGGCGAAATTTCTCAGTCAGGATATGATGGACGGCGTTATTTACGGCTCATATCTGGACGACAATACGATTCAGGTGGACGCTTCGCGTATGTATACCGGAAAATTCGCGTGTGTAACAGGCGGCATGGAGGACTACAGTATTTTCCGTAATATGGACGGAACGTATGAACTGCGCACGCCAAATGAGGATATTTATTACTATAACGAGGACGGAATCCTTGTATCCATGAGGGATAAAAACCAAAGAAGCGTCACCGTAACAAGAGTTGTAAACACCATGATTCTGATGGACACGCTTTCCAGAGCGTGCCTGACACTGCGCTATGACGACGACGGAAAAATTGTTTCCGTCAAGGACAATCTGGGAAATGAAGCAGTATTTGCTTACGCGGCGGGACGGCTTGTTTCGTATACGGACGCAGCCGGTAATGTCATAACATATGAGTATGACATGGAGAACCGGATTGTCGCCAGTGCGGTCAATCAGAGAAAGACAGTAGAAAACAGATACGACGAACAGGGAAGAGTCATTTGGCAGAAATCAGGCGAAGCAGAACTTGCGCTGGCATATGAGGACGGGGAAACATATCATAAAGTTACATTGACTGACGCGAACGGCAATATTTCCAGTCATATAACGGACACCCATTACCGGATTACTTCCACAACTGATGGAAACGGGAATACGACAACATACGCTTATGACCCGAAGGGGAATCTTCTCAGAGAAGAAAAACCGGATGGAACGCAGATCCGATACCAGTATGATATCGCCGGAAATATGACGCAGATACGGGCGGAGGACGGAAGCGTTACCGACATGACGTATGATATGAACGGAAATATCACGAAAGTTTCGGACCTTGAGAATGTACAGCATTTCGTATATGACGAAAATAACCGCCTGATTCAGAAGAGCGCAAAGAACGGCAGAACAGAAACCTACACATACGGGGAATACGGATACCTTGTGCGCGATACCTTAGAAAAAACGGGAACGGTATCGTATGAATTCCGGCAGGGAAGAATGGTTTCGTCTACGGACGTTATGGGAAACCAAAACCGCATGCAGTATGACGCGGCAGGACGCCTTATCACTACGGTTGACGCGCTCGGAAACGCGACCGCATATGCGTATAACGCAAAAGGGGACAATATCCGCATCACAAATGCCCTTGGCGGTACGTCCACTTATGAGTATGATTACAACGGAAATGTGACAAAAGCGGTAGACGCGCTGGGTTATGTGGTAACAAGTACCTATGACGATGCCGGAAACCTCACAAGTGTGACGGATAAACTCGGAAATACGACACGCTACATTAGAGACGGCGTCGGAAACATCATCCGTAAGGAATACCCGGACGGGACAACCGAACAGTATACCTATGACGCAGCAGGAAACAATACATCTATTACAAATGTCCTCGGTCAGACAAGCACTTTTGCCTATGACAGCATGAACAGAATGACAAAGTCAACAGATGCAAACGGTCTTATCACAACATACGAGTACGACAAGAGAGGAAGACTTGTAAAAACCACCTATGACGACGGAAGCTTTACGGCAGATGAATACGATATCCACGGAAGGGTGGTAAGTACCCGCTTACGGGATGGAAACACGTTAAAGTACACCTATGACAGTCAGGGAAACGTAACCTCCATCACAGACAGCCTCAATGTAACGGTGCAGTACCGCTATGACAATGCAGGACGTCTTACTGCGGTAACGGACGGAAACGGCAGCACAACAACTTACGCTTACGATGCCGCCGGAAACTGCATTGGACAGACCACGCCTGACAAAACCCATGTCAAAATGACCTACGATGCCCTCGGGCGCATGACTTCGGTATCATCGGTCACGTCAACATACGGCGAAGTGTCCGTACGGTATGAATACGACGCTCTTGGACGTGTTATCAAAACAACAGATGAAACGGGAGCGGTTACTTCCTTCGAGTATGACGCAATGGATAACTTAACCGCAGTCTATGACGGGGAGGGAAACAAAACGGCGTCCTATACCTATGACGGTGCGGGAAACATGCTGACCGGAACGGATGCCTTTGGAAATACGGTAAAGAACTTTTATGACACAAGAACCGGACAGCTTGTCAGAATGGTAAATAACGTCAATTCCGCGGCGGAATCCGTGTATACGTATGAATACGACACCGCGGGAAGACTGGTTTCGTCAACAGACCCGTTGTCGGGCATAAGCACTTATACCTATGACAAAACAGGAAACATATCATCCGTAACGGACCCGATGGGCGGCACAACAACATATACCTATGACCCGATGGGAAGAATCACAGCCATCTGCAACGCCGTGGGAAGCACAAGCCGGTATACATATGATGAAAACGGAAAACTTTCGGAGAGCGAAAACGCAAGAGGGCAGAAAACAAAGTACGAATATGACGCCCTTGGAAGAGTGGGCAGTTTTGCCGACGAAGCAGGAACGGCAGACTATTTCTATGACAACAACGGGAATGTATTAAGCATAACGGAAAAACTGCCTGACGGAACAAGCCGCACCATCAGCCGCACTTATGACTGCATGAACAGGGTATCCTCTTATACGGACTATAAGGGAAACACCATCCAATACGGATATGACGAACTTGGAAACATCATCACCCTGACCTACGCAGGCGGGGAAATCGTGCGGTATGCATACTACCCGAACGGACTGTTAAAAAGCGTTACGGACGTAAAAGGAAACATCACATCCTACGAGTATGACAGCAGAGGAAATGTGACAAAGACGGTATTCGCGGACGAAACGGTGGAAAACTGTACTTACGACGCACGGGGATTCGTGACGGTACAGGAGACAACAAACGCCGCCGGGACGCTGCTTTCCAGATACGAGTATACTTATGACGAACGTGGAAACGTCGTTACAGCCACCGGAACCGACTGCGGCGACACCGGAAAAATAGCAGAAGCCGTATATAAATATGATGCGGCAAACCGCCTAATCAGTTATAATGGAAA
>CAJTZH010000027.1 GCA_910584325.1 uncultured Lachnospiraceae bacterium
AATTCCAGCGCATACGCATTTCATTATCGGTCTGTATCTGTTCCGCTTTCGGGTTGTTTTTCCCTATCTTCTTGGTGGCAAGATACAATCCGCTGCTGTCGAACACATGAAGTTTTTCTTTGTCATCTTTTACAAGAAGATTGATAAGGTCGGTATAAAAATGCTTTACCTCGTCAACAAAATCCTCCTGCTTCAAAAGCTATGTTGGCCAGAGAAAGAAGCGGAAATGAAAACTGCCGTTGTGGGAATGGGCGTTCTTACAACGGCAGTTTTGGATAGGTATATATGATTTTTAAAGATGTCTAAATTATCGGTTTGTTTGAAAAAGCTCTACACTGTATTTTGCGGGATTATTTTGGGAGATATAAACATTCGCATATAAATCTTCTTTTCGCTTAAATGGTGACAAAACATAATAGTTACTTACTGCTTTGTGTTCTTTACCCTCATAAATGAACCGACAGACTATTTTGCAACTGACGTAGTTTGCTACTCTAATCCACACTGCCGGAATCATGTCCTCTATTTCGCAGTCCATACAAGTGCCTGAATATTTCAGAGTTTTCAATTTTTTCTTGTCATATGCCAGTTTACTTATTGAAGCCAAAAATAATATTAGCCATACAGAAGCATTGATTAACATAGCTTTCAATATAGTTGAATTAAAAAAATTCCCAACAAGGCCAATAGCTAATTCAGTCACGGCTACAAATAAAGTGACATTAGCACATATGGAGAATACATTTTTTACAGGCTTAAAATTAGCAATCTGTTTTTCTTTAAAAAGCTTAGAAATATTTTCCTCCGCTTTTCCTTTGTATTCCTCCGCTGATATATGCTCTCCCGAAAAAAGCTCATTCAAACTAATACCCAGAACATCGCACAAAGGCTGTAAAAGCGATACATCCGGCATTCCTCTTCCGTTTTCCCATTTAGAAACTGCCTGATTGGTAATCCCTAAAGTTTCTGCAAGCTGCATTTGTGTCAGATTTTTTTCTTTTCTGCACTGTGCAATAAATGCACCTATTCTTTTCTGATCCATACAATAAATCTCCTTTGCTATATTTGTGACCGCAGTATATCAAAAAGAGAATCTATTTAGAACATATTAAGCGTTGATTCAATAGTAAACGCTTAGTTGAGCGTCACAAATTCAGTTATTACCTGTCGAATCAGTACATTTTTCTTCACGTTCCAACTGTATCACATCTGGGATGTCACAATCTAAAGTTTCACAGATTTTTGTCAGTGTTTCCATACTGATATGCTTTCCTTTTCCCATGTTCGCAATCATATTGGTGGTAAGGCCGGCGGCAAGCCTCAAATCTTCCTTCCGCATATTGCGTTCTACCAATGTATGCCAGAGGGGTTTATAGCTTATATACATCCCTGTTCCTGCCTTTCTCCCGGATTCGGGTTATGTGTATTCCATTATAGCAGGTTTCTTGCTATTCCACAAATATTTCTTGACGGTTTCGCCGGTTCCGTCTGGATAGTGCTTTTCCTTTCCTCTTTTGCTTACCTCTAATTAGCCATGACATGCCTGATGTCAGAGGCAGGATCACTTATATATCCAGCCATGCGAAACAGGAAAACCTGTATGCGGTCTATGAAACGACAGACCGCTGCTATTGGACGGAGCTTGCGAAATGCAATCAGCAGGAATTTCAAAAAAGCGGTACGGAGGGAAAGGGCATTGAGGCAAGGGAATTGTCAGCAAAGTTGTTTGAAAAAGAAACGGTGCGGACGATTGCAGAACCAAGCGAGGGAAGAATGGCACAAATAATACCGCAGACGGATAAAACGCCAAAGCAGGAAAAAATCACTCATAAAGAACCGACTGATGATTTATCGACACAATAATGAGCGTTGCAGCCCAAAACACAGACAGCAGCGCCGGAAACACCACAGATACCCCCCAATCCAGTTATGTCTGCTGAAGCTGCCGCATATCCAAAGCGGCTAAAGATTTATAAGGAGTTAAACCGCCAAAATGGGATTATCTTTGACGCAGAGAGGGAACGCAATGAGTTGGAACTGGAGCATGACAGCCTAAAAGGACTCGCAAAACTGACAAAGAAAGGAAAACTGCAAAGCAGGATTGACCGCAAGAATGAGGGAACAGACCTTTTGAAAGTCGGTTTGTCGGGGATAGTCAAACGATATAAGCGTACACAAACGCCTGCGGAATTATCAAAGGGAAAATGTAGACAGGCAAACGAAGCAGTCTTCAAAAAATATGGGCAGAGGGGAAAGATAATATCCTCTCTGTCACTTTTGCCGTTCTCTTCAGCCTTTCTCTTCTATACGCACATGTGTATGTGTTTTGGAATGAAAATAAAATTGTGGGTGTTGGTTCCATATCAAGTTTTTGGGGAAGCCTTACGGAAAGTATATTGCTTACTATTTTTGTCCTGCCGGAATTTCATGGGCAGGGGATTGAATACAACAGATGATTCAAAGATGGAATCGTCAAATATTTATTGCGAAATCCTAATACATGCTTTGTTGCGGAAGATAACGGAAAGCTCACCTGCGATAAACTTAGTGTTTTCAAGGGTTAGCGGAAATAAAACTCTCTTAATTGATACAAAGGAAATGAGCAGGATATCGGGGAAACCGCAGAAATAAAGGGCTTTCGGCACACTGGATGTGACCGAAGGCTCTTTATTTTTTTGCATGATCTTATGGTTGTGTGGAAGTAAGGATGTAAGTGAACCCTCTACTATAGAAGTTGAACCCCCTTGTTTTGGAAATTTGAACCCTCTAAAGGCAAAATCAAAATGTTTATCAGATTGGGGCATTGCATTCCACGAAGCCGTTTACACCGGCACATAGAAGCTGGTTTGATATTTTTATCATTTCTTCCAGGGGGATTTTTTTCCCATCCGCTACCCACTGGCTATACATTTCCACAGTAGAGGTCTGGATGAAATGCAGCAGGATATTTTGCTTTGGCGGCTCGAGAAGCTGGAGCCATGCGGAGCTTTTCCAAGTGGAATTCATCACATTGCTGATCATCCTGCTCCGGATATACCCATAATTTCCGCTGCAGGTGATTTTTTCGTAGACAGACCCTTTTTCTGCGGAATAGAGAAAAAATTCACGGTTGATCTTATCCAGGTCTTCCGGTATCCGGTAGTTTTTGATCCGTTCCAGATATTCTTCTATCATTACCCCCTGCAGCTCGGCGAGCAGGTCATCGAGGACGGAGTAATATCGGTAAAAAGTTTTTTTATTGATCCGCGCCCTTTCGCAGAGTTCTTTGACCGTGATCTTTTCATAATCCATTTCACAGATCATATCTTCAAAAGTTTTCTGGATGGCGTCTATTGTTTTCTGTACCCTCAAATCTTCTGTGCCGTTGATCAGCATTTTTACTACCTCCTTGGGATCTGTGCAACCTTTTTGCAGGAAGTGTGGCATAACTCACTTTATCAGAAAAAGTGTCCATTGTTTTTACTTCCCGATACGGATATAATAAACCATACAGAGATAAGCAACTTGAGTTGCACAATATAAGAATATCACAGATAAATAAAAAAGTCAAGGAGGTCTATATATGGCAGAAAAAACAGTAACCGCGGAATTAAGCAGAAATGCCGGAGATGAAACGGCAGCGGAAAATGAGATGGGGACGCTTCCCATAGGAAAACTTTTAAGGAAGATGTCCCTGCCGCTGATCATCTCCATGCTTGTGCAGGTTTTATATGGGCTTGTGGACAGTATGTATGTGGCAAGGCTGGGAGATTCCGCACTGACGGCAATTTCCCTTTGTATGCCGGTCCAGTATCTGGCTGTCGGCATTGGGATCGGGCTTGGCGTGGGCGTTAATTCCGTATTGTCCAAAAAACTTGGAGAAGGGGATAAACAGGGGGTAAACCGTGCGGCGGGAAACGGTATGCTGCTGATATGGCTTGTATCCATTGCCTTTGTATTTATAGGACTGTTTGCCATGGAGCCGTTTTACCGTATGCAGACGGATATTGAAGAAGTGCTGGAAATGAGCATTTCATACAGCGAGATCATCAGTGTGCTGGCCTTTGCTGCCTTGCATCAGGTCATGATGGAGAGGCTTTTATCGGCGACCGGAAAGGCAAATCTCACCATGGTTTCCATGCTGACAGGAGCAGTGGTAAATATTGTGCTTGACCCTGTCATGATCTTTGGCTGGTTTGGGCTTCCTGCCATGGGGATTGCAGGGGCGGCATATGCGACTGTGATTGCACAGGCTGTAGCAGCGGTGGCAGGTTTCTGCATGAATTTACATTTCAACAAAGAAATCCGTTTCGAGAAGAAAGGATTCCTGCCGGATGGAAGCATGATGGCAGAAATCATTAAAGTCGGTGTTCCGGTGGCGCTGTCGCAGTGTCTGATCTCCGTCCTCGCCTTTGGCATGAACAATATCCTCCTGTCACTGTCCGCAGTGGCACCTGGAATTTATGTGATCTATATCCGGCTCCAGAGCTTTGTCATCATGCCGGCCGGAGGGATGAGTACGGCGGGCATCTCTATCATCGCCTATAATTTCGGGGCGGGGAACAGGGAACGGATTATGGAAACCCTGAAAAAGAGTATCATGGTAAACCTGGTCATTGCGTTTTTGGGGACCATTATCTTTCTGGCAGTGCCGGAACTTCTGCTTGCCATGTTTGATGCATCGGAGGCGGTCCTTGAAATAGGGATTCCGGCGCTTCGGATTATCGCGGCATCGCTCCTTCTCACAACCACAACGCAGATACTTACCGGTTTTCTGCAGGCGATGGGGAGGGGGACGGACAGCTTTATCATTGCGGTGTCACAGGCGGTATTCCTGCTGCTTTCCGCATGGTTGTTATCTTTATCGGGCAGTGCGGTCTTAGTGTGGCTGGCGTTCCCGATCATGGAAATCCTCCGGTTTTTTATCGGGGTGTTCATGGTCAGGAAAACATATAAAAAGCAGATCGCAGTAATTTAATTAACCACAAAAATAAATTTTTAGGAGGATTTCATGATGAAAAATGAAGTGTTGACTGCAAAAATGGAACTGAGAGAACTGGTGGATACTTTCTCCAATCTGGCTGACATAAAGAATGCAGAAAGCCAGGGGGAATTGTTCCTGCCGGACGGCGTGCTGGAATTCCAGATGGGAACAGATGGTGAAGTCCAGAAAATTGAGGGCAGGGAGGCTCTTGTGCAGGCATTTGCGGCCACGATAAATCCCTGTAAGGCTGTCTATCATATCAGCGGGCAGCAGACGGTTACCGTAAATGAGGATGTGACAGAGGCTAAAGGGACGGCGTACTGCCAGGCTGTGCTTGTAACGGAGGAAGATGGGAAAGATATCATCACAACAAACTATGTCCGTTATACGGATGCATATGTGAAAGCGGATGGAAAGTGGCATATCAAACGCAGAAGGACAACATTCCTTATTACTGATAAACGTGTGATGAATGGGTGATTTCTATTTTGAACGGAAAACAGGTTAAGGAGGCAGAAATTTATGGGTAAAACGACAGACAGGATGGAGTTTGAGAAACAGGACAGCTTCGGCATTGGCGCACCGAATGAAGCATTTGCAAAGTATTTTATTGGTAATTCATATCTGAAGCCTTTGACGGAACCCGGAAAGAGTCCGGTATTTCTTGCAAATGTCACCTTTGAGCCGGGATGCCGGAATAATTGGCATACCCATCGTGCAGACAAAGGCGGAGGGCAGTTATTGATCTGTACAGCAGGGGAAGGATGGTATCAGGAGGAAGGAGAAGAAGCGGTGAGTCTTGTACCAGGAATGGTCATCACGATTCCAGCAAATGTAAAACATTGGCACGGAGCAAAAAGGGACAGTTGGTTCTCACATATTGCCGTAGAATTGCCGGGGGACAACACACGGACAGAATGGCACAAAACTGTGGATGATGATGTCTATGCAAAACTTTAAGGAGGTATTTCAGATAATGAAAAAAATCAGTATTTTTCTACTGGCGTTTATTTTGATATTCAGTATAGCCGGATGCGGTGCGGAAAGTGATCCACAGACATCAGAACCTGCAGACCGTGTGGTATCAGAAGCAGATACAGAACAAGCAGATATTACGGGGGCGGATGAAACAGAAGCTCCTTCTGATGCAGACACGGAGGTTGTAACAAATGATAAGGAACCGGCAGGGGAAGCCGGGGTATTTGACCTTGAGCAGGGTACAGTCCTTTTGAACAGTGGATATGAGATGCCGATCCTTGGTATTGGCTGTTTCAGGCTTTCACAGGAAGAGGCGGAAAACTCTGTCTATTGGGCGCTCCGTGACGGATACCGTCTGATTGATACGGCCCGGATCTATGGGAATGAAGCCGGCGTTGGACGTGGGATACAGAGGGCAATCGATGAAGGCTTTGTAACCAGGGAAGAAATCTTTGTGACGACCAAGATGTGGACAGATGATTACGATGATGGGGCAGCGGCAGTTGATGCATCCCTTGACAGGCTTGGACTTGATTATATTGACCTTATGATCCTACACCACTCACAGCCGGAAAATGATGTGGAGGCATACCAGGCAATGGAGCAGGCCGTTGCAGATGGGAAACTGAGATCCATCGGGCTGTCCAATTACTATGAGCCAGAGGACTTTGACCGTCTGGTGGACGCAACAACGATTGTCCCTGCATTGATCCAGAACGAAACCCATCCATACCATCAGAGCATGGAGATGAAGGGGCATATTGCCCAGTACGGGACAGTCATGGAATCCTGGTTCCCATTGGGCGGAAGGGGAAATACGCAGACATTATTTAATGATGGAACCATCAGCAGCATAGCCGAAGCGCACGATAAGACTTCTGCACAGGTTATCCTGCGCTGGCACCTGCAGGCGGGCAATATCGCGATCCCCGGTTCAAGCAATGAGGCACATATCCAGGAAAACTTTGAGATTTTTGATTTTGAGCTGTCAGAGGATGAAATGCAGAGGATGACGGATATCGATAAGGATCAGAGATTTGCGGCTTATTGATAAGGAGGCGCTGAATGAAGACCAGATTATTAAGGAATATTGAAGTATCCGAAGTCGGTATGGGATGCATGGCGTTTTCCCATGGCTATGGGCAGATACCGCCGGAGGAATACAGTGTGGAAGCGATCCGGAATGCCTGCCGGAACGGATGTACATTTTTTGATACCGCGGAAATTTACAGCCCGAACCTTTCCGGCATTGGACATAATGAGCGCATTGTGGGGAATGCGCTGCATGGGGTAAGGGAGCAGGTGGTGATCGCTACGAAGCTGTTTTTAAATGGCTTTGAAGCCATTGGAAGGGGATCTGTTTACCATGCAGTCCGCAGTCATCTGGAAGAGTCGCTGAAACGGCTTGGGACGGACAGGGTGGATTTATATTATCTCCACAGGATGGGCGGTGTGTCCGTGGAGAAGATTGCGGAAGCTATGGGCAGGCTCATAGAAGATGGGCTGATCCGTGGCTGGGGATTGTCCCAGGTGGATGTACCTGTCATTCAGAAAGCAAACAGGGTAACGCCTCTCTCGGCAGTCCAAAATATTTATTCCATGGTGGAGCGGGACGCGGAAAAAGGTGTGATTCCTTACTGTCTGGAGAACAATATCGGCTTCGTCCCGTTTTCACCGATTGCCAGTGGGCTTCTTTCCGGGAAGATCACAGTGGACACACAATTTGAGAAAAACAATGATGTCAGGAACTGGGTTCCGCAGCTATCCAAAGCAAACATTGCGGGAAACCAGCCGATTATTGACCTTCTGAAAAGATATGCGGAAATGAAAGATGCGACCAGTGCGCAGATTTCCTTGGCGTGGATGTTGCACAAGTACCCCAATGTGGTTCCGATACCGGGTTCAAAAAATAAGGAACGCATTGTTGAGAATCTGGATGCGTCCAAAGTGGAACTGACAGACGAAGAGTTCCGCTCTCTGGAGGAAGCGCTGGACGGGTGCAGAGTATATGGCCACCGGGGATTTCGCAGGTAGCGGCAGGGTGGCAGCTTTACAGAGAAACCGCTGCAGAGGGTATCGCCGCAGTCGGCGGCGGAGAAATTTCATACAGATAAGAAAATAAGAGATGGAGGTATTGTCATGAAAAAAGTATTGGTCGCTTATTTTTCCCATGAGGGAGAAGCCTATGTGGGAGGGAAAATTGTAAAACTGAAGATTGGAAATACAAGGGTTGCGGCACAGATGATCCATGGATTGACAGGCGGGGATGTATTCCGCATCGAAACGGAGAAACCATATCCGGATGACCATATGGAAACCGTAGAGCTGGCAAAATCCGAGCAGAATGCAAAAGCGCGCCCGGCATTGAAAGCGGATACCCTAAAAATGGATGACTATGATACCGTGATCTTGGGTTACCCAAACTGGTGGGGAACCTGCCCAATGGCTGTGTTCACGTTTTTGGAAGGGCATGATTTCTTTGGGAAGACAATCCTTCCCCTCTGTACCCACGAAGGCAGCGGCATGGGACGCAGCGAAGCCGATATCCAGGCAGCCTGTCCCGGCGCAAAGGTAGAAAGAGGGCTGGCGGTCACAGGAGGCAGGGTGTCACAGGCAGAGAATGATATTAGGAAATGGCTGGAGAGATATGGATTTTAATAAATAGCGGATTAGGAATGGAGGAAACCAAAATGAATCAGACTTATGTAACTTTAAATGATGGAAACAAAATCCCTCAGTTTGGCCTTGGTGTATATATGATTCCGGGGGATGAAAACACACAGGCAGCGTGTATGGAGGCTTTTCGCGCAGGCTACCGCCATATTGATACTGCCCATGCTTACCAGAATGAGCGTGGAGTCGGGGAGGCCGTAAAAGAAAGCGGTATTCCCCGTGAGGAAATCTGGATCACCACAAAGCTCTGGACCAGCGAGTATGGTGAGGGAAAGACGGCGGCAGCAATTGACAAAATGCTTTCCCGGCTGGATACGGGGTATATTGACCTGCTTTTGCTTCATCAGCAGTTTGACAATTATATCGGGGCGTGGAAAGATATGGAAAAAGCTGTTGCTGCAGGTAAGGTGAAATCCATCGGTATCAGCAATTTTGAATCGGAGCGTTTGGAAGAACTGATTGCCGCCGCAACGATTAAGCCGTCAGTCTTGCAGGTGGAGTGCCATCCGTATTATCAGCAGAATGAATTGAAAAAGCGGATTTCATCCTACGGCACGGTGATTGAAAGCTGGTATCCTATCGGGCATGGTGACAAGGGGCTTCTGAATGAGCCGGTGTTTACTGAACTTGCGGAAAAGTATGGGAAGAACAATGTACAGATTATCCTGCGCTGGCATATCCAGGAGGGAACAATTGTATTCCCGAAATCTACCAATCCGAAGCATATTCAGGAAAATATTGACATTTTTGACTTTGAACTGACGGCGGAAGAAATGGAGCGAATCCGGGCTTTGGATAAGGGTGTCCGCTTCTTTAACATGAGCCTTGCGGAGCAGGAAGCACATTTGAGTGCGTTCATACCGGCAGACTAAACAGAAAATGAGGTGGTATCATGGAATTAGAACGAATAAATATGCGGGACGAAAGCTATCAGGCTTCCGTCCAGGAAATCCACAGACTGGAAGAGTGAGGAGGTGTTTGGAATGAAAAAAATACTTTCACTTGTGATAATTGGGATTATGGCATTTTCACTTACAGCCTGCGGAAGCCGGGCGGAAGATAATTCTACCCGGCAGGAAGCATCAGACCGACAGGAACTATCGGAAAAAGAGACTGATCCGGTTGTGGCACAAGGGGCAGAATCTTCTGATCGTACAGAGAAGGAAGAAATGGACACCGATTCCGACAACAAAGCGGAAGGAACCTCTATTCTGGTGGCGTATTTTTCCCTTGCAGGGGAGCAATATGGGGTGGGTGTCATTGAGGAAGGCAATACCGCGATTATTGCGAAAATGATTGCAGAGCAGACAGGGGCAGATACATTTGAGATTGAAGCCGTAAATGCTTACCCGGAAACATACGATGGGCTGCTGGAGGTCTCCCGTCAGGAAATGTCAGATAATGCCCGCCCTGAAATCGCTGGCACGGTGGATAATATGGAGGATTACGATATTGTCTTTGTAGGTTATCCAAACTGGTGGGGCGATATGCCGATGATTGTCTACAATTTTTTGGAAAGCTATGATTTTTCCGAAAAAACGGTAATTCCATTCTGTACACATGGCGGCAGCGGATTGTCCGGCACGGAAAGCACCATTGAGGATATTACGGGAGCCGAAATGATGGATGGTTTTGACATTGCCGGAGAGGCGGCGCAAAACCAGAGGGACAAAGCAAGTGAGGCGGTGACAGAGTGGCTGCGGGAAGGTGGATTTATTGAGTAAAAAGAAGCAGGCAAAGAAATGCAGCATTTGTGTACTGATAATGTCTGCGATACTTTTGACATTTTCCGCCTGCGGCACTTCGGAAAAGAGGGACCAGAAGGAGCCGGTATCTGATACGGCAGGGGTTTCTGATGTGGAAAGCATTTATAAGGAAGCTGCTGATACGGAATCGGAAATGAAAGCGGAACAATTGCAGCCCGATACAACGGAGATTAAGCTGACTTTTGGGAATGAGACTGTTTTCGCAACGATGGATAACAGCGAAACGACGCAAGCATTCTTGGAATTGCTCCCTCTGACGCTTTCCATGAACCGTTATGGAGGTCGGGAGTATTATGCGCCGATTTCAGAGCTGCCGGAAAACGGAGAGGATATTCCAGATTTTGAAAATGGGGACATTACTTATTTTGTGTCAGGAAAATCCCTCGCTATTTTTTTCGGAAATGAAGGGAATTCCAGTCAGGGCGGCCTGATCCGTATGGGGAAGATTACTTCGGATTTAAGTATATTTGAGACAATGGAAGACAATGTATCCGTGACGGTTGAAATCGTAGACAGGCAGGAAGGAGAAGTTATGCAGGAATATGATTTTTCTGTTTTTGAAAATGTGGAACTGATCGGAGTGGATTTGTCTGCCATGAGCAGGGAACAGGTGGAAGTCCTCTACCAGCAGGCGAGGTATTGTCAGGCAATGACCGATGCGGATATTGATACCATGAGGGAACTTGTACCGGAGGACATGACCTTTACGCATATGAGCGGCAGGCAGCAGACGCGGGAAGAATATTTTGCGGATGTGGAGGATGGCTGTCGGTATGGCAGGAAATTTATGTGGCAGGAAGAAAATGGGCAGGACTGGTATTCTCCTGCGTCGTATTGTGTTTCTGTTTATAGCGCTGTATGGAGTTTATGCGTTTGTCCGCAGACAGATTGGCTCTTATATGTTTCTTCAAAACTAGTTTGTCTTTTTTGATTTTGGGGAACCCCGCATCTTCTTTTTTATAGATTATCTTGCAGTGATGTGTTTGTTTGCGGTATGCGGGTATTATATTGTAGGTGGGGCAGCACTGTTGGAGAAAAGGAGAAAAAGGGCATGAAAAGAAAACTTGTTTTAAGCATGGCTGTGCTGGCGGTACTTTTATTTACAGGGTGTGCGGGTGGAAATGATGCGGATTCGCATATGGAAGGAACACAGCAGATGGAATCGTCAGCCTCGGAAACGCTGGGCGTGGATTCTGATGATACAGAATCCGCACAAAATGAGCTGGAAACGGATGGAGCAGACCGGGCGGTTTTGCTTTATCAGGGACAGGCAAGCCTCCGTATTGTTACGGCGGAGGGAAAGGTTATTTATGTTGATCCTTATGCGGGGGATGATTATGAACTTTCTGCGGATTTGATTTTGGTAACACACCCGCATTATGACCACAACATGGTTGATAAAGTGCAGAACCGGAATCAAGGCTGTGAGATCATCACGCAGGACGAGGCAATCCAGAATGGAGAATACCAGATATTTGACCTGGGCTATGTGACAGTGGAGGCGGTAGAAGCAGGCTATAATTCCCTGCATGATGTGAGTGATTGCGTAGGCTACATACTGACTTTTTCTGATGGAAAGTCTGTCTATGTGACAGGCGATACATCAACCACAGAGCAGATGCCTCTGCTGGCAGAAAAAAACATTGATTATGCTTTTTTCTGTTGTGATGGAATTTATAACATGGGACTTGACGAAGCTGCGGAATGTGCGGAATTGGTTGGGGCAAAGCATAATATTCCCTACCATGTGACAGCTAAGGAGGGCGTTGTGTTTGACAGGGAACTGGCGGAGCAGTTTGAAGCGCCAGACCGTCTGATTGTGGAAGCTGGGGAAGAAATTGTAATTGAATAAAACTTATGGAACGAATGGAGGAAACGCAATGAAAAAATTTGGTTTTGGATTAATGAGGCTGCCTGTGGCAAATGGAAATTACAGTGAGGTGGATATTCCGAAAATGACGGAAATGGTGGATGCTTTTCTCGAAGCAGGCGGTACATACTTTGACACGGCATATCCGTATCATGGCGGCAGCAGCGAGAAAGCGTTCCGGGAAACCGTGGTAAAACGGTATCAGAGGGAGCGTTTTACCATTACGGATAAGATGCCGGTTTATATGGTACAGAAAACGGAACAGATGCATGGGATATTTGAAGAACAGCTAAACCGGTGCGGTGTGGAGTATTTTGATTATTACTGGCTCCATGCACTGGCTGGCACCAACTACGAGAATGTCCAGAAAGTAGGGGCATTTGATTTTCTGGTACAGAAAAAAGAAGAAGGGAGAATCCGTCATATCGGTTTTTCTTTTCATGACTCGCCGGAACTTCTGGAGCGCATATTGAAGGATCATCCGGAAACGGAATATGTGCAGCTTCAGTTGAATTATCTGGATTGGGACGATGCCGCGCTCCGGGCGAAGGAATGCTATGAGATTGCCACACGGCATGGCAAGCCGGTGATTGTGATGGAACCAATCAAAGGGGGCGCGCTTGCGAATATCCCGGAGAAAGCGGACGAGATATTGAAGGCACAGACACCGGGACTTTCTACGGCATCGTGGGCGATCCGTTTTGCAGCCACTCATGAAAATGTGATGATGGTGCTTTCAGGGATGAGCAATATGGAACAGGTTGCGGATAACTTAAGCTACATGAAGGATTTTAAACCTCTGAGCGAAGCAGAAATGAAAGCATTGAAACAGGCTGCGGATATTATCCGTTCCGGGATTGCGATTCCTTGTACGGCCTGCAGATACTGTATCAGTGAGAGTGAATGCCCGAAGAATATTGCGATTCCGGATTATTTCGCATTATACAACGATAATAAAAATTTTAAGGGGATGGTATCGTCCATCTATTATAACAATCTGGCATTAACACACGGAAAAGCATCGGAGTGCATCGGCTGTGGAAAATGCGAAAAACATTGTCCGCAGCATTTGCTGATCCGGGAATATTTAAAGGATGTAGCAGAAGTGTTTGGCTGATAATAGCTAAATAAACGGGATATTAAAATATAACTATGCTTCAGTATATTCTGAATGGAGGAGGTGGTAATATCGGCCGTGTATTAATAATTGAGTCCAATGAAGGGAGTCATTCAATTATTGATGAAATAATAGAAACTTTGAAAAAGCATCCTGAATTTGAACTTTTGTGGTTGAAGCACGAGTCGGTGTTATCACTTCCTGGTTTAGAAATTGATCCGGCTCACCGAAAGGTATATTGTGATAAGCTGGAGATTAGCCTGACGGCAAAGGAATATGATCTTCTCTGCCTGTTTGTGGCAAATAAGGGATGCGTTCTTACCTATGACCAGATATATCGGAAAGTATGGGGAGAGGAGGTTTTTGGAAATGCGAACAATGCGATAGCCTGCCATGTCAATAACCTGCGTGAAAAGATAGGCAGGTTATTGCCGGAGGGCAGTTTTGTCATTCGGTGTGTACGGGAAGTCGGGTATTGTTTTGAATTAAATTCTGAATGTTTTACAGCTACATAAAGGCGGTTTGGGAAACTGAGCCGTCTTATTTTTTTGCCCGTTTTTCTTTTCGTATTCCAAGAAGTTTCACCACAGTTCTTTATGATCAGATTTTATTTGATTCTCCATTCTGCCATGTCGTAACTTGCGATATTCTACAGCGTTCCTACAGATTCACTAAAGCAGTTCTACAAAATCATTTTTTATAATTTCCCCATTGACAAGCTGTCAGGGGAAAGCGGAACTGTATGCTGTGTATCCCCGGAAAGGGGACGCCATGAATCTACCACGGGCAGGGACAGGCTTCATGCCTTACATACCAAAACAATATATGCTTTCTGTACATACCGCAGTCCTTAAGGGAATTGCGGTATTTTTTCATTCGACATATTCCCTGCAAATCCCCATAAGTCCACCAATATGCTCCACCTTTTTTAAGACAAGCGCACCTGCCTTACGGCGGGTGCGCTTTTTCGTTGTCGGAAAAAGTCTGTTGCTGACATTTTACCAATCCCGTGCGCCGCTGTTGTGGTTTGGCATAGGGGCATTGTTACCGAAGCAGGAAAAGTTGTTGTGGAACAGGTAAAAAAAGACGGCTTACTGCCTGTAAAAGCTGCTCCTGTACCATGGAAAATTTGAATGCCAATAGTCTTTTGCAATAAAGGAATGCGCGTCCTCATTTCCGCTCAACCATATCTGCATAACCTGCTTGGCGTCTAATTTTTGAAATCTTCTAATCATATTTTTTCTCCTGTGTTTTAAAGTATAATAGATTAAAAAAATATAGCAAGTGCAGTTATGCTAAGTCTCAAGATGATTCGGTTCATTCCCAATAAGCTGTTAAAGGAAACTTTGATTTTTTGCATTGTGTACTCTTTAAAAATGCATTGATGGCAGTCGATAAATGTTTTATAATGAAGTATATAAATTTGGAAAGTTGATGAGTTCAATAGTGAAGATACTTTTATTTCTTGCAAAAGGTTTTGAAACAATGGAGGCAAGTGTGTTTATTGATGTTATAGGGGGCAGGAAATGATTATAAATGGATATTCATTAACGAAAGATGAGAAATTATTGAATATGACAGGCTTTCGTATTATGATGTTGTTTTGCTCTGCAATAATAATCATTTTAAGCATTTCATTATTAAGAGGCAATGATTTAATCATATATAAAAATCTGTCTCAACAATGAGCAGAAAAAAGCATACAGCAGGAGGTATCATGGAAACATTTAAAAAAGGGATGCATATGGCATGTGTAGTTTTAGAGATGATGGCGGCAATCCTTGTTCTGATTGGAATTATATTATCGGCATTCAGCATTATAAGGGATATTCCCCTCTTTTACGGTTTAACAGAGGATGTTTCCACATTCAAATTTTATCTGGAAGAAATATTTACAATTGTCATCGGTATCGAGTTTCTGGCGATGCTGTGCCGCCCGAACTCGGATAATGTCATGGAAGTGCTGATTTTCCTGGTTGCGCGGCATATGATTGTGGGTGATACAACAGTATATGAAGATTTTGTTTCCGTTATCAGTGTGGCGCTTCTTTGCGTATTGCGCAGGTACCTGAAAAATACCAGAAAAAAAGACAAGGATAAAGAAACTATTGACGCGGAAAATAAGGAAGACGCCGTGGGACGACAGACGGAATGAAACTTTCGCCCACCTTACAAAACTGTCACCCGGCTCTCTCAAAATGTCACATCTTTCAATGTCGGTTCCCAATTTCCTTTGTTAAGATAAAGGCATAAAATCAATAAGGAGGTCATGGAAAATGGCAATTTTAGAGGTGAAATGCCTTAAAAAAGTATACACGACACGTTTCGGCGCCAATCAGGTACAGGCTTTGTCCGACGTATCTTTTTCGGTGGAAAACGGGGAGTATGTGGCAATCATGGGAGAGTCCGGTTCCGGTAAGACGACGCTGTTAAATATTCTGGCGGCGCTCGATAAACCAACGGGCGGAAAGGTGGTCCTTGAAGGGAAGGACTTATCGATGGTCCGTGAAAAAGACATTTCGGCGTTTCGGCGTGACAATCTGGGATTTGTATTTCAGGACTTTAATCTGCTGGATACATTTACGTTAAAAGATAACATTTTGCTGCCGCTTGTGCTGGCAAAAAAGAGCGTCAGAGAAATGGAAGCAAAGCTGGAACCGATTGCAAAACAGCTTGGCATCAGCGCGCTTTTGGATAAGTTTCCGTATGAGGTATCCGGCGGTCAGAAACAGCGCGCGGCAGTCGCGAGAGCGCTTATCACAGAGCCGAAACTGATTTTGGCGGACGAGCCGACGGGTGCGCTTGATTCTAAATCAACGGACAGTCTGCTGGAAAGTTTCGCGCAAATCAACGAGGGCGGTCAGACCATTCTGATGGTAACACATTCCACAAAAGCGGCAAGCAATGCGGGGAGGGTGCTTTTCATAAAGGACGGCGAGGTGTTCCATCAGATTTACCGAGGAAACAGTACGAATGAACAGATGTATCAGAAAATTTCTGCTACGTTAACTCTGTTGGCAACGGGCGGTGACAAAAATGAGTAGTATATTTTATGCGAAACTGGCTGTCAGCAATATCCGTAAAAACAGTAAAACGTATGTTCCTTATATTTTGACCTGCGTTATGACGATTATGATGTTTTACATTATCAAATCGTTATCGGTCAATCCCGGCATTAAAGGAATGTCGGGTGACTGGGCGCTGCTCTCTCTGTTGAATATGGGCAGCTTTATTGTCAGTATATTTTCGGCGGTATTTTTGTTTTATACAAACAGTTTCCTGATGAAGCGCCGTAAGAAAGAATTTGGCGTTTTTAATATTCTCGGTTTAGAGAAAAAGCATCTGGCAAAAGTGATGGCGTTTGAAGCGCTGTTTGTTGCGGCAATCGGAATCGTTTTGGGAATCGGTTTCGGGATTGCGCTGGATAAAGTGATGTATTTGCTGATTGCCAAAATGATTGGCGTTGAAGTTTCGCTGGGATTTTATATTTCGTGGGAAGTGATACGGTATACGGTGATACTATTTGGTATTATATTTATACTGATTTATTTAAGGACGGTCAATATTATCCGCGTATCTAATCCGATTGAACTGCTCCGCGGCGGAAATGTGGGAGAAAAAGAGCCGAAAACAAAATGGATTATGGCGATACTCGGCGCGGCGGCGCTTGGAACCGGTTACTACATGGCGCTAAACGTCGGCAATCCGCTGGCGGCGCTTGAGATTTTTTTCCTTGCGGTTCTGCTGGTTATCATTGGAACATATTTTCTGTTTACCGCGGGCAGCATTGCGCTTTTAAAACTGTTAAAGAAAAATAAAAAATTTTATTACAAGACAAAACATTTTATCAGCGTATCGGGCATGATATACCGTATGAAGCAAAACGCGGTGGGACTTGCGAATATCTGTATTCTGTCCACGGCGCTGCTGGTTATGGTATCGAGCACAACGTCGCTTATGGTGGGAATTGAGGATATTATGACGACCAGATATACAAACAATTTTTCCGTTTATTCCACCGAAACTTCCGAGCTGGTCAATGAGCAAATTGTTTCCACGGTAAGAGCTGTCTGTGAGGAAGAAAATCTTTCCGTGAAAAATGAAACAGGATATTACTATCTGGATATGACTGTAATCAGGAACGGAAACGAGTTTTTGACGGATGTAAATGACGAAAATTTTTTTGAAGTGATGGACAATATGAATATTCTGGTGTTTGTCACGGCGGATGATTACAATGCGGTTATGAACGAACATATTTCTCTTGCGGACGACGAGGTTCTGATTTATTCAAACCGCGACGCGTTTCGGTTTGATACCATGAAAATATTTGACCGTGAATATCGGATAGCCGGTGTTTTGGATACGATTCAATTTGAAATCGGAGCAATCAATTCGAATATTGCTTCCGCGCACTATATTGTTGTTTCGGGCATGGAGGAACTGAGAAGGCTTGAAGTATTCGCACTGGAAGCGTCGCGCGATTTCAGAGTGCCGAACGCGGTCAGCTATTATTACGGAATTGACACGGAAGACAACGCCCAACAGCAGATAGATGTTTTCCTTACGGCAAAAAACAGGATTGGTGAATTTAACGGTTATGTGGAAATCAGGGAAGCGAACCGCCGTGATATGATTGCGCTTTACGGAGGATTATTTTTTCTCGGCATTTTCCTTGGCACGCTGTTTTTGATGGCAACCGTGCTGATTATTTACTACAAACAGATTTCGGAAGGGTACGAGGACAGAGAGCGTTTTGAAATCATGCAGAAGGTCGGAATGAGTAAAAACGAGGTAAAATCCGCCATCCGTTCGCAGGTACTGACCGTATTTTTCCTGCCGTTAATATTCGCCGGACTTCATCTGACGGTGGCGTTTCCGATTCTGACGCAGCTTCTTTCGATGCTGAATATGGTAAATGTTTCTCTTTACGGTGTGTGCGTTGCGATTGGGTTTGGCGCGTTTGCAATATTGTATGTGATTATTTACATGATGACGGCAAAGACGTATTATAAAATTGTCAGTGTGAAATAATTGGGGGACGGTAAAGAAGGAGGAATCAGTGTGGGCAAAAGAATAAGAATATGGGCTGTGGCAGGATTTCTTGTCATGATGCTGATACTGATAAAAATTTTTTTCGACCAGCAATTTGATTCCGTGGAATCACTGCAAAATTATATGAAGGGATTTGGCATAGCGGCTCCGTTTGTGTTAATGGTATTTCAGGTATTGCAGGTGGTGGTTCCGGTATTGCCGGGATATCTGGGGTGTGCGGCGGGAGCCATTGCTTTTGGCACGGCGATGGGATTTTTGTATAATTATATCAGTATCAGCATTGGTTCCATTATCGCGTTTTTCCTGGCAAAAAAGTACGGCATGGATATTGTCAATGTTATGTTTCCAAAGAAACGGTATGAAAAGTGGGTGGCATGGATTGAAAAGAGCAGGTCGTATGAAGCAATGCTGATTTTATCCATGCTGCTTCCGTTATTTCCGGATGATTTTTTGTGTTATTTTTGCGGACTGATGAAAATGAACAGCAAACGGTTTATCTGGATGATTATTCTTGGAAAACCGTGGCTGATTCTGGCATACAGTATTGGATTCGGACTGATAAAATAAGTGTGAGAAGTAAGAGGCGTCGTGTCCCGGGTGGGGAATGGCGCCTTAAAACATTATTGTAAGTAGTTAAAATCTATTTTTTAACATACTATCTATAAGGTTATTTGAAAAATTAGTTATGCCTGAGTAAAATAGTTTAGTAAGCTGTTGGTACGAATTATGAACAACAGAGGTTATGAATATCTTTGATATAGGAATAAATGTGATTATAAAAAACAAAAAAGTCAGAAAAAATCTAATTTTCCAGTGAATTTCTCTCATTTCTTTGGAGGTTGCATCAGTAATTGCTCCAATATTTCCAGTAAAGAAATAAGAAAGTTTGCAAATGATACTTTCAACTATTTTCATAATGAATGAGGTAAGGATGCAACCCCATAAATATTCAAATCCATTCTCCCAGGAAAATGGAAGTGTAGTATGAAACATAATCAAGCTTGTCATAAAGTAATAAAACATAAAATATCTCCTGAATTTAAATGGTGTTTTTCAAAGATAATTGACAAGAATATATTTTATAATAGATTGGTATATAATGCAATCAAACCGATGAGATAAAAGTTTAATACAGACATTTGAACTGAAATAAAATGGAAAATACAATTGTTTCATGATATAATGAAATAAGTATTTTGGAATTTATAAATGACGGAGGATTAAGGAGTGGCAGCAAAAACAAAAGCCAAGGAAGTCTCTATGGAAGAAGCATTGTGGAAGTCTGCGGATAAATTGAGAGGGTCGGTTGAACCGTCTGAATATAAACATGTTGTTTTGAGTTTATTTTTCTTGAAGTTTGCGAGCGATAAATTTAAGGAGCAGAGAGAAAAAATCATTGCTGACGGATTGGAGAAATTTGCAGATAACATTGCATTTTATACGAAGGATAATGTATTTTATCTGACACCGGAAAGCCGTTGGTCTTACATTATGGAAAATGCCAAGCAGGATGATATTGCGCTAAAGATAGATACAGCTCTTTTTACCATTGAAAAAACAAATCCAATTTTAAAAGGGGCGCTGCCGGATAACTATTACTCCCGATTACAAATTGATACGGTTAAATTGGCTTCTTTATTAGATGAAATTAATAAAATTGATACAACAAAAGATAAAGAAAATGATATTATTGGTCGTATGTATGAATATTTTCTGAGTAAATTTGCGATTGCGGAGGGAAAGGGAAAAGGCGAATTTTATACGCCAAAGTCGATTGTTAATTTGATAGCGGAACTGATAGAGCCTTATGACGGGACGCTTTATGATGAGGCAGTTGCGTGATTGATACAATATAACGGAGTTTAGTGGGGCGGAAAAACGCAGAAGTAAGGGATTTTAGATAAGACTGCACACGACGGTCTTTTTATTTTATTTTGTGGTTGGAGATAAGTACATTATATATGGATAAATGGGCTGAAAGATGTATACTCCTTTAACGATTTAAAGGAGGTTTTCGTTAAAAGGTATAGAATCGTTAATGTTGTATTTATGAAAAATATAGTCCTAGATTCTGATTTTTATTAATAGCTGTTGTCAAAATGTGTGCAAATGATATAATAGTTGTATCTACACACAGGAGGTAATAACAATGGCAGAACCCATTTTGAATGTAAAGAAGGATACAAAGGGATATACGGCAGCAGTCCCAAGTATAGAGATACTAAGCTATGTTTATGAGAAAAATTTACCTGGTAGTTCCCAAACTTTTAATGATATTATATTAAATCTTCAAGATGTCACAAAGAAGATATTTGCTAAACATAAACCCAAGCCTAAGGAACCAAAATCGGGTGCCTTTAATAACTGCAATGGTAGATGGGGAGAGTATGTTTTCGGTGCATATGCGTGGAATTATTTGGTTGATGTAAATTTGAATAATCAGAATAATGATAGATATGTATATGTTAAACTGCCCACAAATAATTCTACTACAAAGAAATCTATTTCCAATATATGGACTTCGTTATTAATAGAGTCACAGCGAATAATCTTATCGGGATTTGAAAAAGATTCTAATGATTTACAAGTGAAGGAGTTTGGGCATAAAGCGTTTAAGTTATGTTCAAGTAACCCTGATGCTGTCATATTGAAATTTGAAAATGAAGAATGTAAAGAATTAGGAATTGATCCGTTGAAAAAATTGGATTCTTTAGAAGAAGGTAATATTGAATTAATTGATAGCATTTTTGAAAAAGTAAGGGGTGCTGTTTCAATAGAAAAAAATATACAATGTTTTCTATCAATTAAAACTTCTACTAGGTCAGACAGGCGGTATCAATTTATTCATGAAGGCGATGATATAAAAGCAATGATTATGCTTTTATGTACGAAATTGCCTTTAGGTGTAGGGAGTATTCCTAAATTTTGTCAAAAAAGATTTTATGCGTTTTCCTTAGATAGGGTTTCAGAAGCAGATATGGACACTATGGAAACAGCAATGACGGCATGTATATCATCACCTTTGATTGATCCAATTTGGTGCGTAGATAAATTATTTGAATGTTTGAAACCGGATGATGTAGTTAAGGCTTTAGAAAGCATATTACAGTCTTAAACTGGTGCGCAGGGGTTTTGCCCCTGCGTTTTAATTTTATAAAAACAGTAGTTGATATTATTCGCTTTGTGGTATAAAATGGAGAATGAAAATGAATTGGTTGTTGGGAGATTATTATGGAATACATGACAATAAAAGACGCAGCAGAGAAATGGGGAATTACTCAAAGGCGCATTCAGGTTTTATGTGCAGGAGGAAGAATAGTGGGAGCTGTGCGGTTTGGAAAGGCATGGGCAATACCAGTCGATACAGAAAAGCCATCTGATGCAAGAGTAAAATCTGGAAAATATATAAAATATCAAGGAGAAGAGAAAAACATGAGTGATCAGAAAATTAAGTTGTTTTCTTTTTTTTCCGGGAGCGGATTTCTGGATTTGGGTTTTGAAAAGGCAGGGTTTCAAATAGAATTTGTAAATGAATACCAACCTAATTTTATGTCTGCTTATAAATATGCCAGAAAAAAAATGAATATTAAGCCTCCTAAATACGGTTACTACAATACGGATATAAACGAGTTCCTGGAACAGAGACAAAAGGAATTACAAGAAAATTTGGCGGATGCAAAAAAGGATGGGTCACTTGTCGGATTTCTGGGAGGCCCTCCCTGTCCCGATTTTTCGATTGCTGGGAAAAATAAAGGCAGAGATGGAATAAATGGGAAATTGTCTTCAAGTTATGTAAAATTGATAGCCAATATGAAGCCGGATTTCTTTCTGTTTGAGAATGTAAAAGGGCTATGGAGGACGGCAAGGCACAGGGAATATTTTGAAGAATTGAAAAAAATATTATATGGTGCAGGCTATGTTATGACTGAGAGGCTGACAAATGCAATAGAGTATGGCGCTCCGCAGGATAGGGATAGGATTCTTCTATTTGGTGTACGGGAAGACGTGTTGGCAAGGCTGGGGAACAAGGATATATCAGATTTCCCCTGGGACAAATACCAAAAGTATAAGGTAGATGCAGTAAAACAGAGGCAGTGGCCGGAATTGGAAGAATTCCATGCGGATGTGGAAACTCAATGCCCGCAGACCGTGCTAAAAGAGCTAACAGTAGAGTATTGGTTCAGAAAGAATGATGTAGAGAACCATCCAAATGCCAAAGATTATTTTATCCCACGTGCTGGATTGATAAGGATGCAGACAATTGAAGAGGGCGATGTGAGTAAGAAGTCATATAAAAGATTGCATAGATGGCGTTATTCGCCAACGGTTGCATACGGAAATAATGAAGTGCATTTACACCCCTACAAGGAAAGAAGGTTATCGGCAGCCGAAGCCATGGCACTACAGACTCTGCCAAAGGATTTTGAATTGCCTGCAGATATGTCACTGACAGATAAATTCAAGACAATCGGTAATGGTGTTCCATTTTTACTGGCAAATGGAATCGCAAAAACCATAGATGATTTTTTGAGAGGATAACAATATGAGAAAATTTAAAGATATTATTGAGGATATAAAAGGGCTGATTGGCATTGAGCTTTCCAGCCTGTCAGGAATCGCTGCTAAGATAACGGTTACAGAGGTGAACGAGGAAGAAAGCCGTGTGATAGTATCTGTTGCAGGTGGGGACAAGGATTCCCGGTCATTTGAAGAACTTGAAAAAATTTCTGCTGTGCTGCTGGCAGGTAGGTTTGCTCATGTCGACAGCATCTTAAATGGCAGTGGCAGTAGCAGAAACCGCCCAGAGACGATTCTGGCCAGTCTTCCTTATGTTGAGTGGGCAAAGCTGGAAGGGAAAAAGTATCTTGCTTATGTTGAGAATGATACGCATCCTATCGGAACAATCAAAAAAATGACGGATGAGGAAATTATAGATTTCAAAAAGAGACAGGCATATGCAGAAGAAAATGACGAATTATCAGAAAAAACTGAAAACGAATATGAGAGAGCAGCTAAACTGATTACTGATTACATATCTGAGACAGGTATTGAAGGTCCTGTTTCGCGTGAAGAATTTGATTATAATAGGGAATTGTTTTTGAGTAAGTTTGCACCGGAAAAGTTGAAAGCACTACAAGGTGACGATCTGTTGACGAGTGTTTTTTATACAATGGGTGATAATACGGATTCTCTGTGCTGCTGGATTGAAATGAATAAAGACTGCCGTGCGGCATTTGGGAGCATTGCGGGTGGTTCGGCATATAAATTCGGGCTGTTTCAAAGGAAGGAAACGGGTGTATGGACTACAGGAAGTCCTAACAGCCCACAAGAATTAAGTGAAGATGAGGCGGCTACACTTGGTAAGGAAATAAGGGATGCATTGGTAAAAGGAACAGAGGTTATTCAAAACGCAACATTGAATACACTTGCTGATTATGAAAAGCTTGATGATGACCTAAAGTCAGTAGTTGGGGAAAAATACTATAATTGGGCGTGGTTTCATAAATATTATTCGATAATTTTTTCAGAAAAATTGAGCTGTTTTCATTCCCCAGAGTGGCAGAAACACGCCCTTCGGTGTTTTCTGATTCAACCAAGCGAAAAATATTATGCCCGGAGTGGACAGCTTGCAATGATTCAGAACTATGGTGGTCTGTTCTATACAAAGTTCATTTCAGCCCTTCGGGAGCGTTTCAGTCCGGCTATCGTTCAATTTGTACGACTGGGGACATCTGATAGTAACAAAAACTATGCTGCGGAATGGAAAAAAAGGTCTGTTGTCGGGATTGGGTGGTCTGCCCTTGGAAGTCTGGAAGAATATACTGCAGGGGACAGTTTAGATAAAAGTTCCATCACTCAGAAGCTGTCAGAAGAGTATTATCCAGCGGACTCAAGGACTGCCTCCCGTAAGGCAGGTGAACTTATCCGCTTTTACGATTCAGATGCTAATACAGTTTTTGTGGCAATGGATGGGGAGCGCCTTTATGGTCTTGTGGATGAAGTAGGGGCATACTATTATGATGCTTCTTCTGATATGGCACATAATAAAACGGGTAAATGGCATATGGTTTTTTCCGAAAATGATCGTATGCCAGAGAAGAGTGAAGGGTTGAGGACTTCATGTATACAGATTAAGGATGACAAAAATCTTCTTTATCTGTATGAAAAGTATTTTTACGCATCTGAGGATTTGGAAAATGAAAAGGGCTCAGATGCGGAGGAGATTAAAATGAAAACGTGTGTTGAAATCGAACTTGCTCCGAGAACGAAAAAACTGCATCCTATGAACTGCATTATTTATGGTGCGCCAGGGACAGGAAAAACATATTCAACAGCAGAATATGCTCATGCGATTATTGAAAACCGCTCAGTCGATTACAGCAAAAAGAGCTTGGAAGAACGTAAAGTGGTAATGAAAAAGTACAATGACTATGTAAAAAAAGGTCAGGTAGTTTTCACAACTTTCCATCAAAATTATGGCTATGAAGAATTTATTCAAGGTTTGCGGCCAGATACAAAAACAGAGAGAATGTCTTTCAAAACTGTAGATGGGGTATTTAAAAAGATAGCGGATCAAGCGCTAAATGATGCAGAGAATAATTATGTGATAATTATTGACGAAATCAACCGTGCCAATATTTCAAAGGTGTTTGGGGAACTTATCACTCTTATTGAGGATGATAAAAGGTGGGGAGAGGTAAATGAAACTTGTGTGACATTGCAATCAGGAGATGTGTTTGCAGTGCCAAATAATCTTTATATAGTTGGGACAATGAATTCTGCAGACAAGTCGATTTCACTGATTGATGCTGCCCTCAGAAGGAGATTTTCATTCGTGGAGCAGAAGCCGGATGCTGATTTAGTGGAGGATGCTGTTTTGCGCAAAATACTGCTCAAGCTGAATAATCTTCTGGCTGATGAATTGGAAAGCTCAGATTTATTGATAGGGCATTCTTATTTCATGGACAAAAATGCGGATGAATTATGTTCTGTTTTGAATAACAATATTATCCCTTTGCTGTATGAGTATTTCTATGATAATAAAAAGAAGGTTGCTGGGGTATTAAAAGAGGTTATAGATGATATAGATATTGAGGTAGTAGATGACAAGATTGGGCGATTGAGAGTGAAAAGGACTGAAGAATAAATATGGTGTTGAACAGATATGAAGAATCCCAGATTCCGAATCCGAAATTACCTGTCTCATGGCAGTCTGCAAAAGCACTGGATGAGTTGGAGGATTTCCTTCAGCATAATTGGGAGCAGAGGGCTGTTTTTTATGAGGATGGAAAAATAGAAAGCAGGCAGCAGTTTCTTGGCTTTATTGGCCAGCAGGGTATTAGGACAAAAAACTACATAGGTACTATCGTTTTTAATGGTGAACAGCTGAATATTTTCCCAAAAGTTTTCAGGGAGAATAAGTATGAAGCGGATACGGCTGATTTATCGTTGAAGCACTTAATGAAGAATCTCGTCCGATGGCTTGAATACTGTAACAAGATGGCATATCCGTTTATAAACATAGCTACAGAGTTGAATGATGCGGAAGATTTGAAGGAACTTTTTATTACACTTTATATAGGCTATGTGCGGAGTGCCGTTGAAAGGGGGCTGTATTTTCAGTATGTTGATGAGACAAAAGTCCTTAACAGTATTAAAGGAAAGTTCGACATAAAAGACTATTTTGTCAATAAGATACCCAATGGGCAGGCAGATAAATTCCTATGTACATACTCTAAATTTGAATTCGACAACACTGTTAACAGAATTATCAAGTATACCTGTAAGTTGCTGTTCAACATTACTTCAAGAAAGAACCAGAAGACAATCCATAATATCCTGGTCAGACTGAATGAAGTATCGGATGTTCCTTGTCAGCCGAGTGACTGTGACAGAGTCCGTCTCAGCCGGATGCAGGCGTATTATCGGATAATCATGGGTATGAGCAAGATGTTTTTACTGAATAAGACGTCTGGCTACACGATGGACATAAACGAGTCTTTTTGCTTTCTGTTTCCTACAGAATTGTTATTTGAGGGATTTATTGGTGGCTTTATGCAGGAAGTCGTGGAAGGGTATGGGGGAAAGGTGCGGCTTCAGCAGAGTGAGATGCACCTGATTGAAGACATCCAGTATGCAGGGCATTCTCTTGGAGCCGCCTTCACTATGAGACATGATATCCTTGTGGAGTTTGAAGACAAGGTGTTCATTTTGGATACTAAATATAAACAGGTTTCCCGTTTTGAAGGTGACACAGAAGAAATTAAGCGTATCGTTTCTGAAGAGCCTAAACAGACGGATATTTATCAGGTTTGCGAATATGCCCGTAAACGTGATATATCGGATGTGTATTTATTGTATCCTATGTTTCGCTATGAGGAGAATGAGCCGCATTTTCCGATAGGCAAAAGCCAAGGTGCGACGAGCAACATAAACATTCATTTTGTACGACTTCCATTTGTTTTTGAAGAAAATGAGCAGAAAGTAAAGTTACAGCTTACGGATGTAATTACAAGAATTTTGTCATGCAAGTAGGAAGATTCCGGCAACAGCTACGTAAATACATATGCAGAGGAGGGGATGGTGATGAGGAAGAAATATAAAGATTTTAAAGAGTATATGCAGCAAAACTATTACAATGAGATATTTCAAAGCGTGGAGAAATTTGCATATGCCAACAAGGGCAGGCTAAACTTAGAGAGCGGCCATATCTATGAGGTTACATACCAAAAATCAGATGGTATAAGTTACGCTTAAAGCAAATACTATAAAAAGCAAAAACCGCTACTCATGCAGCCTTTGTGGAAAACCTAAGGTAAGTCACCTCTTCTGGCAGATCAGGCATTTGATATAGTTATTTGGAGCGATTATGCATTTTCGCGTTTATTTGTGGATGGTTCATATGATACGGTTAATACTATGAGTCGTCCCATGCGGGCCACTGCTCGTTTGGCAAGATGTTTATGGGAACTGAGTAAGTCCGGCAAGATTCGTGTTGCAGATATTTATCGGCAGATGGCATTTGGAAATCAGACAGATAAAGAGTTTTCTATTCCAGGAAATAAGTGGAGAAATTATGTGGAAACACCACGGATAGCCAGTCCTATACTGCCGAAGTCTGTTGTTAATGAGATAATTGAGGATGGTTACATAGAAAAATTAAGTCCGGAACGTAGATTTGACCAAATATTATATTTTATTGTATGTAACCAGCCATAAAGTATGGAAAAAGGAGTTGTGCTATGATGAGATACGGAAATTTCAGCGAGTTGATAAAAGATAAGTATGATAACGTTATTTTTGAAGCATTGTCTGATTTCGTGTCCGAAAATCCGCATTTGATAGAATCGGAGTGTGATGAAATAGAGACTCCGGACGAGGCGGAATTGGACAGTTATGATATTAAACGAATTTCCGTATTTGATTCAGGAGACGATGGACTAAAGTTTGAAATTCTTGTATCTTCATATATTTATATCTATGAAACAGTGCAAAGGTATCGTTACGATTCTGATGCAGATGAGTGGTTCAATATAAGTTGCATAGCCTCTTTGGATGCGGAATTGCACGATTTTGCTGTAACAGGTATTGAAAAATACACAAGTTCCAAAATCATCCCCAAAGGACTGCTTACAGATGAACTGGTTCCGGTTATTAGAAGGGACAGATTTGACAGAGAGGCGGAGGATTTTTTAAAGGAATATTATCCAGAGGCATTGGCAGAACCGAAACGTGTTGATGTCAGTACTATTGTGGAACGTATGGGGCTTAAAGTAAGGGAAGTACATATTACCCGTAATGGGGCAGCATTCGGCAAGATTTTCTTCGCAGATATGGAAACAGAATATTTTGATGCTAATGACCGTATTTTCCGAAAGATAAATGTGGAAAAAGGAACTATTTTCGTGGATCCGGCAATATACTTTATGAGGAATGTAGGGTCAAGAAATAACACGGTTATTCATGAATGTGTCCATTGGTACAAGCATAAAAAATTCCATGATTTTATGAGATTATTTGATGCGAATGCTGAATTTGTTATCTGCAGGACAAATGAGACGAGAAGAGCAAAGGATAAGTGGACTCCTCTTGACTGGATGGAATGGCAGGCAAATGGAATTGCTCCGAGGATACTTATGCCGGCATCTATGACAATGCGTAAAATAGACGAACTGATTTATAAAAATAAGACGGCATTTCCTAATCAGACAGAACTTCAAATGTTGGAGTCCGTCATATTTGAATTGGCGGATTTTTATGGCGTGTCCAATCTGTCTGCCAAAATCAGGATGTTAGACTTAGGCTACGAAAAAGCAGTGGGTGTACATACTTATGTGGAAGATCGATTCATAACAAATTATCAGTTTCAGCAGGGGGCATTGCAACAAAATCAGACATTTGTCATCAGCCCGTCAGATTATTGTTATGAGTACATGGTAAATCCGAAATTCACAAAATTGATTGATTCTGGTCGTTTTATATATTTGGATGGTCATGTCTGCATAAACGATGCAAAGTATATACGCAGGCAGAGTGACGGTTGCCTTGACTTAACAGATTATGCCACAGAGCATATTGATGAGTGTTGTCTTATCTTTGATATCAAAGTCAGCCCTAATAGTAAATATGGCACGATGGAATATATGCGTGATGCCATGTTTAAGAATGTTGCTAAGGAAGAAGAGAGGTTTGCTTCTTTTAACCAGTCAAGACATAATGATTTGATAGAAAGAACGGCTGAGGGGCTTGCAAGGATTAGGGCAGATGCAAATTGGGAGCAGGACGTGCTTGAGAATATGCCACGCACCATGCAGAAAAGTTTGCAGTTTGTGATTGCAAAACGAAATACGGATTCCAAAGAGTTAAGCATAAGGACTGGAATAGATGACCGTCAAATTCGCAGATGGGTTGATGAAGGGAAGAAAATTTCTGGGAAAAATTTTGTGGCAATGTGCATTGGCTTGAATTTGTCGCCGTCAATCAGCAAAATGATGTCAGAAATGGTAGATGGAAGTTTGGGAAGAAATCCGGAAGAGGAAAAAGCGTATCGAATTCTTCTCAATTCTATGTACAATCATGATATCCGTGAATGCAATGCGTTTTTGGTCAGTATGGACTTGGATCCTTTGACTTCAGAAAACAATTTATAAAAATTCTATTAAATTTCATATTTTCGGGACATGATGTGTCCTATAAAAAAGTAAAAGATCGCGTTCCGAAGAAAATTAATATAACGATAGAAAAGTATGAAACCATGTAAATTTGAGTAAAAAGCTTGATTTACATGGTTTTTTCATGTCTGAATTTCTCTTTTTTCTTGGACACGTGGTGTCCTATCTTGATTTCTCCTTTTGTTATATGCTGACCTCATAATTGAAATTTACATTTAAAAAGTTGTTTTTAACTTAAAAGAAAGTACATAGGAAGAAATATTTTACACGTTCAATATATGCCATGCATTGAAAGTGTAGGAATCGAACACTAAATCAACAAAAAATATCGCAAAGTAGATGTTCGTATGATTGATGATATTCAATTTACGATGGAATAGGAAAATCTTATTTGATGCATTTCAATGTATAAAGTTGTGAGAAGTAACTTGTTTTGTTCTCATTCAATAATAATTTTTTTACAAAATCAAAAGCGAAATAGAGAATAAGTAGATAGGATACCAAATTAAAAAATGAGGTCAAAAAAGTATTAGAGTTCCTGACTATGAAACTAAGATGGTCATTTTAAAAACACAAAGTGCAATATTTCTACTGGACTTGAAGAGTTTTCATTGAAATTATCTTTTTCTGAGTTGGAGTCTGGGAGGAACATTGATACAAGTACAAAAAATAGAGAGTAAAAAATAGAAAGGTTTGGGTGTTGAGATGTGAAAACAGTTGTCTGGTTCTACATCTGAGTACCCAAAATGGATGCTCGTAGTATATTAATAAATTTTTAAAGCTGGAAGTGGCCACATCTGGCGAGGTACATATAAAATTCTGAAATTTTTGTAGTTTAGAAAAACTTTAGAATTTTGTAAAATCTCGTCTGTTTGTCGTGCCATTCCAGAAGAGATTGTCCTCGCTAGGTGTTGCAGCTAAGGCGGAAAGGACAATCTCATGACAAAGAAAGTAAAAAATGCTGTAACTGCCAATCCGAATCCATTGCATTATCCGAATCCGTATTATGTGAAAATCAAGGATGGAGATGAGGGTTCAATTAAGTATTACAAAAGAAACGGTGTTCCTGTCTCCTATATCCGTTTGCCGCACTGTATGCCACATTATTATGCTGTATTCAATGCGGCAAGCCAGGAAGAGGCGGACTCAATGAACCGTTTTTTCAACAACTGGGACAAGAAGGAATACCGCAATGTAAAGGTGCAGATGGAGAAAGAAACCTCCTATGAGAAACTGGTGGAGGAAGGGTTCAATGCGGCACAGACAGGAACAAATCCAGAGGAAATCGTGGCATACAGGACTGTTATTCGTGCTTTGAATAAGGAACTGGACGAGCTTACGGAGGAGAAACTCCGTTATTGCAAAATGGTAGCCCATAAGGAGCCGGAGCGTGAAGTGGCAAAAGAAATGGGGATTCCCCGCACAACATTGAGCGGGCGGAAAAACTCGATACTCAAAGAACTGGGTAAGAAAATGAAAGATTACAGATAAAGGAGATGTCCCTGGCAATAGCACGGATTGCCAGGGCTTTTCTCAGTCTTTTTTATAGAATGGTGTTTCAAAGCCATCCGCCCGGAGCAGCAGTCCGGGAATCCACTCAGGAGTCCTGCCCATCTGTCTGCATATGGCATCCAGATTGACATCCTTGCTGCATTCGATAATCAATTCATCATGAACATGGCCACAGATGAAACAATGGGAGAGCGTCCGCATGGCGTACATCAAAATATCCCTGGAAACCGCCTGGACAATATTTTCCACAAATTTGGGACCGTAACTTTCAATCCGCTCCCAATTCTTATTTGTCCCCACGCCTTCATAGGTGACGGATTCACCGCCGAAGCGGTTCTCGCCAATCCGGGGCTTGACATAGGAGAGCCGCCTGCCGGACGGGAGGGCGATGAAGAGCATCCCGCTCTGGTAAATGAACCTGACTCCATATGTTTCCGTGGCAGCTCTCATTTTGATGGCATCCTTTACGGCGCGGTCAACATCCCACCAGAACTGCACAATATTCGGGTTGGATGCGCGCCAGGCATCTACAAGGGGCTGGAGTTCCTCCTCGGCAAGCCCCATTTCCAGAGCGCCCATGGATTTCAGCGCGCCGACTGAGCCGCCATATCCAAGGGCCAGTTCCGCGATTTCTTCGAGGCTGACACTGGAGGACTTTTTCTGCAAACTGCAGCTGAATTTCCCGAAT
>CAJTZH010000028.1:0-18823 GCA_910584325.1 uncultured Lachnospiraceae bacterium
ACAATTAGGAAGTAATACATTTATTCCAGGATTTGAAGATCAAGTAGTTGGAATGGAGGAACGATGTTTAAAGGCGAGCCGGTTCCGTTTGTCATGGAACTGCCGAACTACCGGATGCCGGGTATGAAGAACGTGGGGCAGCTTTTATGGGAGAAGGCGAAGGATTTTTTACAGAGAGCGTTTACCGTGATTTTTGTGGCGACGATTGTGATTTGGTTTTTGCAGACGTTTGATATGCAGATGAATGTGGTTTCCGATTCAAAAGACAGTCTTCTCGCGATGGCGGCGGGTGTGATTGCGCCGGTATTTAAGCCGCTTGGCTTTGGCGACTGGAGAGTGTCTACGGCGCTGATAACGGGATTTATGGCGAAAGAAAGCGTCGTTTCGGCGTTGTCGGTTTTATTTGGCTCTACGGAAAATCTGCTTCTTGCCATCACGCCGCTGGCTGCCGGCGCGCTGCTTATTTTCTGTCTGCTGTATACGCCATGTGTTGCGGCGATTTCCTCCGTTAAGAGAGAGCTTGGCGCGAAATGGGCGTTTTACATGGCGGCAGGGCAGTGTGTTGTCGCATGGATTGCGGCGCTACTGGTGTATGCAGTCGGAAGTATTTTTGTGTAAGATTCGGAATAGATTTTGAGTTTGTAATAAAAAAATGTTGACATAAACGTCACAAGGCAGTAATATTAATGTAATAAGTGTACTATACGAACTAATACACTTATGAATGATAAGGGATATAGCAAGGAGGGTGACTGATGTTTCAGGTTGATGTAATGTCACGAATCCCCGTATATGAACAGATTATCGGACAGGTAGAGAAATTTATTCTCACGGGAATTTTATCAGAAGGGGATAGAATTCCGTCGGTACGTTCATTGTCCATGGAGCTTTCGGTAAATCCAAATACCATTCAGAAGGCAGTTACGGAACTAGACAGAAGGGGTCTTATTAATTCCGTACCGGGAAAAGGGTGTTTTGTGACAGATAAGGCGAAGAAAGCCTTGCAGGTTTCGAGAAGGGAGAACTTGGAAATGTTAAAGAGTCAGATTAGGGAACTGGCTTTGGCGGGGATTGCAAAAGAGGAGATATTAGCCTGTGTGAATAAGGTTTATGAAGAGGAGGCAGGAAATGATTAAGACAGAAAATCTTACAAAGAAATTTGAAGATTATAAGGCTCTTGATACGATAAACTGCACCATTCCGGAGGGGTGTATCTATGGGATGGTCGGTTCCAACGGAGCCGGTAAATCGACATTCTTAAGGTTAATCAGCGGCATCTATAGGGCGGATGAAGGGAACGTTCTTATTGATGAGGAAGAGGTTTATGAGAATCCTCGCGTAAAATCACAGATTGCGTTTGTTCCGGATGAATTATTTTTCTTAAACGGAGCAAGTATGGATAGGATGGCGCAGTTTTACCGTGCATGCTATCCGAGTTTCGATGAAGGGCGGTACGAATATTTATCAGGTACGTTTCAGTTAAATACAAAAAAGGCGCTGACTACATTTTCAAAGGGGATGAAGAGACAGGCGGCGACAATTCTTGCGATTTCCTGCAAACCGAAATATCTGTTTTTTGACGAGACGTTTGACGGGCTGGACCCCGTGATGAGAAATCTGGTAAAGAGTCTGATTTGTCAGGATGTGGAGGAGCGGAAGGCTACGGCGATTCTGACTTCACATTCACTGAGGGAGCTTGAGGATACCTGCGACCAGCTTGCGCTTTTGCATAAGGGCGGTCTCGTGTTTGAGAGTGATATCACGAATTTAAAGACAAAACTATTCAAGGTTCAGGTTGCATTTAAGGAAGAATATAATAAGAATACATTTGAAGGGATTGAGATGCTGCATTTTGTAAAGCACGGCTCTGTTTCAAATCTCATTGTGCGTGGGGAGCGCGATGAGGTTGTGGGGAAAATCAGGCAGATGAATCCGCTTCTTCTCGAGGTGCTTCCGCTGACGCTGGAGGAGGTATTTACGTATGAAATGGAAGCGCTTGGTTACGCGTTTTCTGATGTGCTGATGGACAGAGAGGAGGCAGACCATGAATAAAGCAAAGAAGAGTTTCTTTAACGTGAGGCTTTACCTGGAGGGAATCAGGCAGCTTAAGATTGTGGGAGTTATGGGTGCGATTATCATGGCGGGGGCGGCGTTTCTGATTCCGATGGGGTGCAATATCAGCAATGCCAATTATGAAGTATACCAGGGCGGACAATGGGTTGTCCAAAGCAGGGTAGAGACATACGGCGTGATTGCAATGAATCCGCTGGTCGTATTGACATTTTTCATACTGACGCCGCTGATGGTGATGATTTTGTTTAACTTTCTGAACAGAAGAAACGCCTGCGATTTTTATCATGCCATACCTGATACGCGCACCTGTCTTTTTGTAAGTTACGGCGGCGCGGTTCTTACGTGGAATGCGGGAATTTTACTGTTAAGTTATCTGATTACGGCGCTGTCGGGAGCAGTTTTTCAGTATGTGAAAATTGATTACGCGCAGGCGCCTGTTATTTTCTTTAATTGTATTGCGGGATGCCTTTATATGTTTGGCGTGCTTGCTATTGCAATCAGTCTTACGGGAACTATTTTCACGAATTTTTCAGTGGCGGTCATGATACTGATGGTTCCGAGAATTATCACAACCGTGTTTGTGTTTATGCTGACGCAGAGTCTGGATATTCTTCCGTTTACGTTTGGAAACTCTATTCTGGACGACCGGTTGAATGTTGTGACAAACATGGTCACCGGTCTGATGGTCCGGGGAGACATTGACGGTCTGTTCATGTGGAAAAGTTTCGCGTATACACTTGTTATCGGATTGGTTTATTGTGTTATCGGACTGTTTCTGTTTCGAAAAAGAAAATCCGAAGTGGCGGCAAGCGCGGCGGTCAATAAAAAGGTGCAGTGTGTATTCCGGCTGATACCTGCCGTTTTG
Source organism: uncultured Lachnospiraceae bacterium (assembly GCA_910584325.1). Lineage (GTDB taxonomy): Bacteria > Bacillota > Clostridia > Lachnospirales > Lachnospiraceae > MGBC120314. Next base: position 2,939 of record CAJTZH010000028.1, read on the forward strand.
ATTTCGCTTTTCCCGCTTTCGTTTTTGATTTCTAACAGTATAGGCGGTTACGAACTATATGATTATGAGATTTTCGGGATTGTGGTTCTGTATCTGATTGCGGTACTGGCGTATTTTATTTACGAACTAATCACGACAAAGAAGCTGAGAAACTGTATCAGGGCGATTCCGGGACTGCTTTGGCTTGTTGTGTTTAATCTGCTGTTTTTTGGACTGTTTTTGGCGTCCTACCACATGATTTTAAATGATGTGCCGGATGTTTCCGATGTAAAATACGTGAATATTGATTTAACGTCCGAATATGGTTACAAATACAGCTTTTTTGGCGGAACGGTGAAGAGCGTGCCGATTACGTCAGAAGAGGTAAAAGAACTGCTGATTGGGGAACTGGAGAGAAATATCAATGCGGTGAAGGAAAATGAAAGTATGTGGTCGTATGACGATGAGTCCGTAAAGCCTTATATCAGCGGGACGACCAGACTTTTGACAGAGTTTCATACAAAGAGCGGAACGAAATCGCGTTATGTATATGTATCACCGGGAAGAATGGAGGAGCTGTTAAGGTTATTGCGGCAGAATCCGGAGATAGCAGAGAGTGCATTTGCCCTCATTCCATTTGAAAATGTCAGTTCTGTTTCATGCTATGGAAACGGTTTATCCGACGTGGGGCTGTCAAAAGAAGAAGCGTATGAAATTTATAAGGTTTATATGAACGAATTGCGGGAAATGAATGATGAGGAGGCTTATTACCGTCTCCTGACAGATTCGGCAAATTACAGTTATGACGTAGCGGGTTTAAGGATGTATCTGAACAGTGACGAAGTGTTTAATGTTTCAATCAACAGACAGATGCCAAAATCCATGAGTAAATTCGTGCAGGTGGTCAATGAAAAGAGCGAGGTTACTGCCGACGGGCTGTTAAAAATGTGTCTTGATGACAGTATTTGGAAGGAAGCATCCGCTGACAGCCAATATATTTATCGTGAGCTTCGTCTGGAACTGTATGTTTATCCAAAACAGGATTTTACGGATTATTTTTATATGAGCGCGACCGCATACGAAGGAGAGGACAATTACAGCGAGGTTTACGGAAGTATTGATTTGTCCGACGAAGAGATAAGAAAGGCGCTTTATGATGCGGCGAAGCGTCTGAAAGGAACCGATGTTTTCGGGGAAGACAAAACAGGGAATGTTTTGCAGATTTCGTATAGTGAAGAGGCAACGCCAAAAGAAAAGACGGAGGATGCAGAGCATATAAGCAGGCAGTATTCAAAATACTGCATTATAGATGACGAGACGCTGGAACTGTTAAAAGAAATATATTAGATGTCAAAAAGAGGCTGATGCGAAAAACGCGTCAGCCTCTTAAAAATACATAGAAGAAGGTTAAAGAACGGAGGCAATAATCCTGCTTAATGCCAGCAGATAATTTTTGTTGGATTCATTCCAACGGATTGCGTGATTAAAAATATCATAAAAGAAAAAGATATCGCCGCCGTCTCTTGCCGTAAAACGAAAACCAATGCATCCGAGAATGTTGTTTTCACGCAGTGAATTACAAAATTCCTTGCTGTTGGCCTCAAAATTCGGCAGATTGTTAATGAGCAGACAGTTATTGCCGTTATAGTACTTCAGGAACTTTTCGTCAGTTAATAGATGACTGATTTGGGGAATTTTTTTGTATTTTCCGTTATCATACACCGGCTTTAACTCAGTTCCGCAGTATATACGGATACCGTCCACCTCAAAGTTCGAGCAGATGGTTTCAAATATGGAAGAAAGACAGGAGGCGCCTTCCTTTAAAACGGTAATGGTCAGGTCCGCGAGAATTTTTGCCAGATATTCCGCTTGTTCAATAGGGTTGGCGGTAATACGCAGAACATTATCCTCGTTCTGCAGGCTGCCGTGTTTTTCTTCGTCATAGATAATAAAACGGTTTTTGCCTCTGCTTTTAGCGATATAAAGACATTTATCCGCTTTCTGGAACAGTTCGTCATACGTTCTGCCGTCGTCAGGATACAGGCTGACCCCGATAGAAAGCGTCACATGAAGTTCCGGATGCTTCTTCTCGAATGTATACCGAATCTGCTGACGCGCTGCTGTGAGGAAAATGCGGAGATTATCCTCTGCCTCGACGTTGTTGGTAAAAAGGTAAAATTCGTCGCCGCCGAACCGTCCGATAATACCCCGTCCGTTCAGCGTATTGCTTAAAATATTCGCGATGCCCGATATAACTTCGTCTCCAAATAAATGACCGTAATTGTCATTGATGCTTTTAAAATTGTCAATATCAATGATTGCCATATAATGCTTGCGGTTTTCCTGTATTGTAAGGATATCGGAAGTATATTCGAAACAGGCGCGCTTATTCAGAAGAGACGTTGCAGGGTCTTTTCCTTCCCGTGATGCGTAGAACGGAACGCAGTCCTTGTCGGCAGGACTTAAAATACCCTGAACAATCGGTTTTTGGTTATATTTAATCATGACTTTGCCGTCAATCTGGAATTTGTCAATGCGAAACGACTCCGTTAAAGACGGAAGGGAAGCTTTGCATGAAAAATCTCCGATGGCGCCGGCCAGATGATTGTAGAAAATCTTAAAATCGTTGATGTCCTCGGAAGCTGTTAAATGTGAGAGTACAAATTCATGAAACTCCGCAAGGGACGAATTATACAAAACCGTTGCCCTTCTCTCCATGTACAGGAAAATGGCAAGAGAGTCTCGTTCCACGTCATAATCAAAGAGATAATCGTGGTAGAGGGATAAATAGGTCTTGTATTTGTTGATGTCGTCTGTATATTTAATATGGCGCGCCTCTGTAGCGCAGATATTAAAAAGCGTTAAATCACGGACTGCTTCATCCTTCAGAGTCCGGTTGTTGTTTGTAATGAGAATATCAATCATATGGTATAATCCGTCCATATCGCGCATCATAGTAACAAGGCGGGAAGAAGTATGAGGAGCAACAGAAAGAACAGTCTCTTTAAATTCTTCAACAAAGTCGGGATGAATATGGTCGATAAAACAAAAACCAACATGTTTTCCCACGAAATTGTACAAAAACTCGGTGCCGAACAGAGTCAGAAAGTTATCGGTTATTGCTGCGGAACAAAAGGTCATTTTGCTGAGTTTGTCTGTCAAACATGAAGGTACTTTCATAAATGTTCTCTCCTATTAGCGATATATTTTAATTATAGCAAATCAAAAAAAACTTGTAAAGTAAGGCAAATTATATCCGGATAAAAATTTACAAAAAATTTAAAATATCCAGCTTTGGGTATTTGACTTTTGGGAATAATGAGGATATAATATATCCGATATAGCAAATGCAGTGAAGGGAACAAGTACCTGAAAGAGATACCCACAGAAAGCAGCCGGATGATGAGAGGCGCGGGGAAGGCTTTTTGGGGAATACATCCTGGAGCAGCCTGCCGAACATTTGTAATTAGTAGGTTGGGACGGCATGACATCCGTTATTTGTCAAGGGTATAAGAAGCAGAAAGCCTGCTTTCGTACCTGATGAGGCCGATAGTGTGAGCTGTCGGTGAATAAAGGTGGTAACACGGGAATTGATAACTCTCGTCCTTTGAAGGAGCTTTCGCTTAGATTTCAGGGGGCGGGAGTTTTTTATTGAACCTGACAGAATCCGCAGGGCGGCTTTTTGTCTTACCTGATGAATAATGATTTCAAGTAAGGAGAGAACAATATGACAATTTATGACGAACTTGTTGCCAGAGGATTGATTGCCCAGGTGACGGATGAACCGGAAATTAAGGAACTGGTAAATAACGGAAAGGCGGTATTTTATATCGGGTTTGACCCGACGGCGGACAGCCTGCATATTGGACATTTTATGGCGCTCTGCCTGATGAAGCGGCTGCAGATGGCAGGAAACAAACCGATTGCGTTAATCGGCGGCGGTACGGCAATGATTGGAGACCCTACCGGAAGAACGGATATGAGGCAGATGATGACGGTTGAGACGATACAGCATAACTGCGATTGCTTTAAGAAGCAGATGAGCCGTTTTATCGATTTTTCCGAGGGGAAGGCGTTGATGGTCAATAACGCGGACTGGCTGCTGGATTTGAATTATGTGGAGCTTTTGCGTGAAGTGGGCGCACATTTCAGCGTCAACAGGATGCTGGCGGCGGAATGTTATAAGCAGCGGATGGAGAGAGGCCTGAGTTTTCTTGAATTTAACTACATGATTATGCAGAGTTACGATTTTTACGCACTGTTTGAGAAGTATGGATGTAACATGCAGTTTGGCGGCGACGACCAGTGGAGCAATATGCTTGGCGGTACGGAGTTAATCCGCCGTAAGCTGGGCAAGGACGCTTACGCGATGACGATTAATCTTTTGCTAAATTCCGAGGGCAAGAAGATGGGCAAGACCCAGTCCGGCGCAGTATGGCTTGACGCGGAGAAGACGTCCCCATATGAGTTTTTTCAGTACTGGAGAAACGTGGCGGATGCCGATGTTATTAAGTTTTTGAAGATGCTGACGTTCCTTCCGCTTGAGGAAATTGAGCAAATGGAAACATGGGAAGGCAGCCGGTTAAACGAGGCAAAAGAGATTCTCGCGTTTGAACTGACAAAACTGGTTCATGGAGATGAGGAAGCCGCAAAGGCAAAAGAGGCTGCAAGGGCAGCATTTGGGGGCGGAGACGCGCAGAACATGCCGACCGCACAACTTACGGATGAGGATTTCGCGGAAGGAAAAATCGACATCATCAGTATTTTATGTAAGGCGGAGATGGTTTTGACGCGTTCCGAGGGAAGACGCGCCGTCGAGCAGGGAGGCGTTACGGTAAACGCGGAGAAGGTCGCGGATTTTAGGACGCAGTTTACGAAGGAGGATTTTTCAGAGGGACTTGTTGTCAGAAAGGGTAAGAAAGTATTTAAGAGGGTTATTGTAAAATAAGAAACGAAAGGGAGTATAAATTATGAGACTGGAGAGCGTATTTCGGATGCTGCTTGACGGCATTCCGCTGCTTTTGATAGCGGCGGCGCTGATATTATCCATATTTGCAGTGGGATATCTTTTGATATACAGGGTAATGATGAAGGGAACAAAGAGGGTGAAGTTTTCCAAAGTTTTGTGGGTGCTGCTGCTTGTTGGTTACCTTGGCGTGCTGTGTATGGTGACGCTTTTGCGGCCGGGTGAAGGATGGCATGCGGGGAGAATTTATCCGCTGTTTTATTCGTACAAATCGGCGTGGCATTCTTTCAATGTCATGGAGTGGAGAAACCTGATTTTAAATATTGCGATGTTTGTTCCGTTCGGTTTTTTGCTGCCGATGTCGTTCGTGTTTTTCCAGAAATTCTGGAGAACTTATCTGGCGGGTTTTCTGGTTACGCTCGGCATTGAAACCACGCAGCTGATTTTTAAAATGGGCGTTGTGGAGTGCGACGACGTTTTCAATAATTTTCTCGGCGCCATGATTGGATATGGGTTTTACGCGATTGTACGTCTGATTGTGGAGCTGGTAAAAAAGAGAAGGGTTTCCGTAGGAAAAACGCTGGCGTTTCAGATTCCGCTTCTGGGAACGGTGGCGGCTTTTAGTATTATTTTTGCGGTATATGACGGGAAGGAGCTTGGCAATCTGAGATTGTATTCCGTAGAGCCGGTTACGGGTTTTGAGATTATTTCACACAAAGAATATAGCGCGGACACGAAAAAAGGAATGGTATATAAAGCCTATATTCTGGATAAAAATAGAGCGGATAAAATGGCGGAGGAATTTTTTGCGGGGATTTCTTCTGTCATTGACGAAACAAGAAATGACTATTATGACGAAACGGCGGTTTACTACACGACGGATTCGCGGGACCTCTGGATTGATTATATCGGACCTACATACCATTATACGGATTTTAACGTAGGATTCGGAAATGAGGAAGTAGCCGTGGAAGAAAATGCCACGGACGGGGAAATTCTTAATGTGTTGCATCGGTATGGTGTTCTTGTTCCCAAAGACATAGAATTCAGTACAAACGGCGACGGTATTTATTATATTACCGTGAATCATTCGTTGGAAAATGGGAAGCTTTATGACGGCGTTGTCCACTGTACCTATTATAAGAACGGCGTGCTGGGAAATATTAACAACAGTATGATATGTGCAGAACCATATAAGGAGTTTGACCTGATTTCCGAGCAGGAAGCCTATGAAAAGATTTGTAATGGAGAGATACGGATTTTAATGTCAGACGAAGAGAAGGTTCCGATTGATATATGGGATGTGGAACTTTCTTATGAACTGGATACCAAGGGATTTTATCAGCCGGTTTATGTGTTTAAGGCATCGGCGGGAAACTGGGAGCTTGGGATTGAGGTGCCTGCGGTCAGACAGTAAGCGGAATAATTCATGCGGTGTTGGTAAATACTGTATCTTAGAAAATCAACAGGTAAGAGGTTTTTGAAATGGATGCAAAAAAACTGTGGATATTGTTCCGCTCAATGTTTGTCTTAAGCGCCTGTACGTTTGGAGGCGGTTTTGTTATCGTATCGTTGATGAAAAAGAAGTATGTGGAAGAGTTACAGTGGCTCGGGGAAGATGAAATGCTGGATGTAACGGCAATTACACAGTCTTCTCCGGGGCCGCTTCCCGTTAATGCGTCCGTGATTATCGGCTATAGAATGGCGGGCATCATCGGTTCTCTTGTGGCGGTTTTCGGAACGATTCTTCCGCCGATGATTATTATATCGGTTATCTCTCTTTTTTACGAGCAGTTCCGGACAAACTACTATATCGCAATCGCGCTCCAGGTGATGCGGGCAGGCGTCGCTGCGGTGATTCTGGACGTGGTTATCAATCTTGCCGTGAATGTGTGTAAAACCAAAAGACTACTCTACATTGTCATGATGGTGATTGCGTTTATCAGTGTGTACTTTTTTGATGTCAGTGCAATGATTGTGATTTTTGTTTGTATCGGTATCGGTCTGCTCGATTTGTTTTTTAATGCGGGAAGAACGAGGAAGGGAGATGCGAAATGATATTACTGCGATTGTTTTTTTCATTTATTCAGGTGGGATTATTCAGCGTAGGAGGCGGTTATGCCGCGATTCCGCTGATTCAGGAACAGATTGTCAATATCCACGGTCTGATGACGTTGGAAGAGTTTACGGATTTGATTACCGTTGCGGAAATGACGCCGGGACCAATTTCCATTAATTCGGCGACATTTGTGGGAATGAGGCTGGCAGGAATTTGGGGAGTGCTGATTTGTTCCATCGGTTGTATCCTGCCGTCATTTTGCATCTGTCTGATACTGGCATATGTTTATTATAAGTACCGTACCGTGGGAGGCGTGCAGACAGTTCTTTCGGCGCTTCGTCCTGCGGTCGTGGCGCTGATCGGTTCGGCGGGCGTTTCGATTTTAATGCTGGGATTGTTTGGACATGAAGGCGCGGCGTATACGCTCGATAATCTGAAATGGGTGGAGCTTGTCATTTTTGTCGTCTGTCTGTTTATTCTTAGAAAATATAAACCGAGCGCGGTGGCAATCATTCTGGGAAGCGGTGTTGTGGGAACACTTGCGTATTCTATAATCGGAGGTTAGGAGATACTATGTTCTGGAACAGGAAGAAACGGTCTGAAATAGACGAACAACTGGCATTATTGCAAAGTAATCTGGAGAATAATTATAAGGATGAGGCGCATAAGGCTTATAAAGAAGCGATGCGCCTTTTTCAGGAAAAAGAGAGCAGCGGGGAATTGACGGAAAAGGAGAAGGTAAGGCTTAGGAAACAGATTGAGGAGTATGGGAAAAAGCTGGAAGGGTACAGTCATTATAATCATATTGGGTGGTGAAAACGGAACATTATGCGTATTATTACATAATATAAAATAAGGTATAATATTAGAACAAATGTTCGATTTTGCCTTGACAAAAGGATCGGAGATTGGTAAAATGAAAAAAACGGAGGTGATATTATGGCATATAAAGTTTTAGATGTTGCAAGATATATAATAAATTATAGCAATACGATGGAATATGGGATTTCAAATTTAAAACTACAAAAATTATTATATTTTGTGCAGGCTGAATTTTTAGCATTTACTGAAAGTAAGCAACCATGTTTTTCAGAAGCAATAGAGGCTTGGGATTTTGGACCGGTTGTTCGGGAGGCGTATCAGGAATATAAGCAATACGGGGGTGCGAATATCCCGTCAATAACGGAATATTATGAGGTTACGGATGATTGGGAAATTAAGAAAAAAAGATATGATGAGAACGTAATTGATAGTCAGGACAGACAGATTATCAATCAGATTGTAGACGGATTTGCTGATTATTCCGCGGCGGCTTTAGTAACAATAACTCATGGGCAGAAACCGTGGAGTGATGCGTATGTAGAAGGAATGAACAATATTATTACAACAAAATCTATGAGGGAGTATTTTCAGAAAAATGGCGGTTGATAGATTAATAAAATCCGCAAGGAATACAACTGCGGGGAATAAAGGAACTAATTTTGAAAAGTTGAAAAGGGGGATGAAGGGAATCTGTGCTTCCCTGAATTACTCGTCAAGAAAATATGACCCTCAAAAAACAATCAGCTCTATTAACAATTATATTAGTGATTGTGACAGGCTTTTTTATTCTGAAATCAGTGCGTTTATTTTTTCACTTAATGAGAAACAGAGGGGAAACTTCATTTCTAATGTTGAACAATTATTGTTTTTTTCCATGGAAAATAAAGTAGATGAAAAAATTCAGGGATATATTTTGAAAATATACGACCATGTGCATCTGGCTGTTTGTCAAATTGAACAGTTGCAATCGGAGCGGGACGATGATACTATAAAAGGTTTTTTGGCAAAGAATTTAGAGCCTGTTAAGATAAAATTGGAAAATCAGATAGAAGAAAAAGCGCAGGTTACGCAAAAAGAGCTATACGCTCAGTTAATTTCTTTAATTGGAATATTTACTGCGATGGCTTTTTTAATATTTGGAAGTCTTTCTGCATTGGATAATGTTTTTGGTAATTTTACAAATACATCGTTAGTGAAGATTATGATTATAGCATGTATTTGGGGACTATGCGTTTTAAATCTGATTTTTATTTTTATGTTCTTTGTATCGAAGATGACGAAACTGGAATTGGAAAAGAAAAATTATTTAGTTATTGCTTGGTCTAATTTAATCTTGATTTGTATTCTGTTATCCGGTATTTGGTTTTATTATATTAAATCCATCGGAATTAATGAATGGTTTGATGAACTTGCAAAAAATAACGAAGTATTTATTACGGTATTGGGATTTGGAGTTGTTTTTATTATGTTCTTAGTATCAGTTGGTGTGTTAATTAGAACATTTAATAAAAAGTAACTTTAGTTTATATGGATATAATGTTACTTACATTTTAGTAAAAACCGCATATAGTAATAGTAAAGAACATAAACATGGAGGAAAAGTAATGATTACATACAGTACGGAAAAAAATTACACGGCAGAGCAGTTAAAAGAGTTATTTCTGTCGGTCGAGTGGCTTTCGGGAAAGTATCCCGTGAAGTTGAAGAAAGCCCTGGATAACTGTGGTACAGTGATTACAGCATGGGACGGCGGCGAGCTTGTGGGACTGATTAACGCCATCGATGACGGTGTTTTGACGGCATATGTGCATTATTTGTGCGTGAGACCGGAGTATCAGGCGAAGGGCATCGGGCGGGAGCTTTTGCGGCAGGTAAAAGAGAAGTATCACGACTTTCTGTATCTGTTGCTGGTCGCGGAAAACGAGCCGCTTATCAAGTATTATAAAGGGCATGGATTCGCGTGTTACGATGAGCGCTCTGTGATGATGATACAGAATGACGAATTAAAAGACGGGGAATAGCAGGCGGACAGACTGCGGGTTATAGAGCGAAACTATAGCCCGTGGTATTTTTTTGCAGATTGACAGATGCCGTATTCATTTGTATAGTTATTTCAAGATGAAGCATGCTAATCCTATCAAAATAAATGAGGAAAAATGGAGGTAACAGCGATGGCACAGATTAAAGAGAGCGCGGCGCAACTCATAGGAGGAACGCCGATATTAAAATTAAACAATTACGCGAAAAACGCGGGAGTAACGGGAGCGACGATTCTTGCAAAACTGGAGTATCTGAATCCGGCAGGTTCGGTAAAGGACAGAGTTGCATTGTCAATGATTGAAGAAGCGGAGCGCGCGGGCGTATTAAAACCCGGCGCGACTATTATAGAGCCGACAAGCGGCAATACGGGTATCGGACTTGCCTCGGTTGCGGCGGCGAAAGGATACCGGGCGATCTTGACGCTTCCCGATACGATGAGCGTTGAGAGAAGAAATCTTTTAAAAGCGTATGGAGCGGAGATTGTATTAACGGAAGGCGCAAAGGGAATGAAGGGGGCGATTGCCAAAGCCGAGGAGTTAAAAGAATCCATAGAGGGAGCGGTCATTCTCGGACAGTTTGATAACGCGGCAAACCCAAAAGCGCACAGGGAGACGACCGGACCGGAAATCTGGGAGCAGACGGACGGGAAGGTTGATATTTTCATAGCGGGCGTCGGTACAGGAGGAACCGTGACAGGCGTCGGTGAATATTTGAAATCCAAGAATGAACGGATTCAGGTGATTGCGGTAGAACCGGCTTCAAGTCCGGTGCTGTCGAAGGGAACGGCAGGAGCGCATAAGATTCAGGGAATCGGCGCTGGATTTGTTCCAAAGGTATTGAATACTGAAATTTACGATGAAGTCATTACGATTGAAAACGAGGACGCGTTTGCGGAAGGAAAGCGGTTCGCGGTGAGCGAAGGGATTCTGGTGGGTATTTCATCGGGAGCTGCCTTAAAAGCGGCGGCGATTGTGGCGGCAAGACCGGAAAATGCAGGAAAAAATATTGTGGTGTTACTGCCGGATTCCGGTGACAGATACTTATCAACACCGTTGTTTGCGGATTAAAAAGGGTGTATGGAAATGCGAAAAGAAAGCAGTGTCTGCGCGCAGGTGGAAAAGAGCATCCGTAAGAAATTCCATAAGGAACTCTTTTCCGCCTTTGCCAAGGCGATTAACCGGTACGAGCTTTTGCGGGAGAATGATAAAGTTGCCGTCTGTATATCGGGCGGCAAAGATTCTATGCTGATGGCGAAGCTTTTTCAAGAGCTTTTACGGCACCATAAATTTCATTTTGAACTGGTCTTTCTTGTGATGGACCCGGGATATAATGAAGCGAACAGAAGGGCAATCGAGACGAATGCGAGACTTTTGAATATTCCTGTGACAATTTTTGAGTCGGATATATTTGACGCGGTGTTTGATATTGAGAAATCACCGTGTTATTTGTGTGCCAGAATGCGGCGGGGGCATTTGTACAATAAAGCAAAAGAACTTGGCTGTAATAAAATCGCGCTGGGACATCATTATGATGATGTTATTGAGACAATTCTCATGGGGATGCTCTACGGAGGGCAGATTCAGACCATGATGCCGAAAATCCACAGTACGAATTTTGACGGCATGGAGTTAATCCGGCCAATGTATCTGATTCGTGAGTGTGATATTAAGCGCTGGCGGGATTATAATCATCTGCATTTTCTGCAGTGCGCGTGCCGTTTTACGGAGAAATGCTTCGTGGACGGAGACGGAACGGGCGATTCGAAACGTCTGGAAGTCAAAAATCTGATTGCCAAATTGAAAGAAAATAATCCTTATGTGGAGGGGAATATATTTAAGAGTGTGGAAAATGTTAATCTTGCAACGGTAATTGCCTATAAAGAGAACGGAACGAAACATTTTTTTACAGAATGGTATGATGCCTGAACCTTTTTCGTTTTCATTACAATGTCCTAGTGAAAGGGCTGACATAAGGTGATAATCGATGAACAAAGAACAATTAAATGAATGCATTATGCTTTATGGGAAAGATGTGTTCTCTTTTTGCAGGCAGATTGCGGTGAGTCATGAGGAAGCGGAAGATTTATATCAGGACACATTCCTGAAAGCGATGGAATTATCGGAGAAAATTAAATACGAGGAAAATCCGAAAAGCTATCTGATTTCGATTGCGCTGCGCTTATGGAAGAATAAGAAACGCAAATTTGCATGGAGAGACAGAATTGCGGGAACGGATACCATCGACGAGTTTACCGAGAAAAGAACGTTGTATCTTGTAGAAAATCCTGTGGAGGAAGAAGTGTTGAAAGGGGATTTAAATGAACGGGTACGCCGGGAAGTAAGTGCGATGGAGGAAAAATACCGTATTCCGCTGATTCTTTTCTATTCTTCGGAATTGTCGCAGGCGGAGATTGCTGAAGTGATGGGTATACCGACGGGCACTGTAAAGAGCAGGCTGCATAAAGCGAAGGAATTGTTGAGAGAGCGATTGGAGGTGTATTATTACTGTGAAGCATAGATTAACGGAACAGGAATTGGATGCTGTTTTGAGGGAAGCCCTTTTCATAGAGGAAGAGCCGGGGGAAGCGCTCAACCGTAAAATTTTAAAAAGGGCAAAGGAGACAGCGGGTATGAATAAGAAGATGAGAAAAATGGCGACTGCAGCAGCAGCAGGACTTCTGTTATTTACGGGAGTTTCGGTTTCGGTGTATGCGGGAGTAAAGTATCTGACGCCGCAGGAAGTTGTGGAAGATGTCGGAACGGGGAACAAAGATGCAGTTAAGGCAGCGTTTGAAGGGGACGGCGCCGTCTATGTCAATGAGACAAAAAATTTTGACAAAGGAACGGTAACATTTTTGGGAATCGCTCAGGGCAGCGGTGTGAATGCATTGACGGGAGAGACGAGCGCGGACAATAACAGAAGCTATGCTGTTTTTGCGTTTGAAGGGTTTGAAGACGGATTAGCCGGCAATGAATTAAGCAATATTTTTGTTTCACCATTTATTAAGGGACTGGCGCCATGGCAGTATAACGCGTGGACAATCGGCGGTGATGATGACTTTGGTGCAAACGGCGCTTCTGAGATTGTCAGGGACGGCGTGCGCTATCAGATTGTGGAATGCGGCAATGTGGAACTGTTTGCCGACAGGGGCGTCTATATGGGTATCAGTTATCAAATGGCAGGCGGAGCGTTTGAGATGGATGAGGAAACGGGAGAAATTAAGCCGCAGGCAGAGTATGCGGATAAAGCAGTTATTTTTAACATACCGTTCGACCCGGCAAAGGCCGACCGTGCGGCAGCGGACGCCGTGATTGAGGCAATCAGAAAGTCGTTTGAGGAACCTTCTGATGACAGTACGGCAGGCGCAGAGGAAGAGAGTCCGTTTGGCGAATGGAACGCGAAGCGGATACAGGAGGAAGGAAAACTTGTAAAAGACTTCACGGTGAAATTGGATGGAAACGGCAATATTAATTTACCTGCTTGGGAGGCAGAGGGATTAAGCAGCGACGCGGGAGGATTTATTTCGGCAGAGTTTGCGTTTCCGGATAATAAACCGGGGATGTCTGATATGATGTCAATTTATGGTATCGACGATACGACGGCGCTGGCGGAGACATATACGCTGAACGAGGACGGAACCGTTACGGTCGGACTCTATAAGATACAGACGCCGTCGAGACATGAATAAGGTTTAAACAGTATTATGACAAGGGACAGGAAGCGGTAAAACGCTGCTGTCCTTTTTCATTGCACAAAAAATAGTTTATTTTCACAATATCTGTTAAATAATTAACCGCGGTGTGATATAATATTGGATAAGATATCGATTGTTCTATGACGAATATGCCGCATGAAAGGCTGCACAATAATACGAGGTATGTCTATGAAAAAAGTTGCGTTGATTTCGGATGGATGGAAGCGGTTAATTACATATGCATGGGTTGACGGGATAATGAAATACATTTACCGGTCAGGGGAAGACATCTGTCTCTGTCAGTACAACTGCCAGGGAAACTGGAGCAAAGACAGATTTTATAACCATGCGGAGTATAATATTTATAATCTGCCGGATTTAAAGACATTTGACGGGATAATACTCGACTGCAATAATATCAGCGACAGAGAGGAACTCGAGCGGCTGACGGAGATTCTTCGCAGAAGTAAAGTTCCCGTTGTCAGTATCGGTTATGATATACCGGATTTTTACTATGCCGGTATTGATAACAGACGTCCTATTATGGAGATGATGGAACATCTTTACGAAAAACATGGATGCAGGCGGTTTGTTTTTGCAGGCGGTCCGAAGGATAATTTTGAAAATACTGCGAGACTGGAGGCATATTTGGACTGCCTCAAAAAATATGGTCTGCCTGAAGAGGAAAATCCGGTCTGGTACGGCGACTATGATTTCCAGACAGGCGTCAGGTATTTTGAGGAATTTATGCGGGAAGAAAAAGCATTACCCGATGTATTTGTCTGCGCCAACGACAATATTGCCGCGGGATTGTGCTATAAGGCGGAAGAATGTGGGTATCATATTCCCCGTGATTTTAAAGTCACCGGATTTGATAATCTGGACAAAGCGATTTATTTTAATCCGCAGATTACAACGGTCGGGCAATTGAGGGAAGACATCGGTGGAAGATGTATGGATATTCTTGTAAAGATATGGAATAACGAAGCGGTGCCGAAGCTGACATATGTTCCTACGGAATGTATTTTTACGGAGAGCTGCGGCTGTCCGAACTGCGGTCTTTTAGACTATCGTGATTACGCGAAAAACGAGATAATAACCGGCGTCGAGAAATTAAAGAATGAAGAGCGGCTGGTGGAGTTGGAAAGCGCACTTGCGGGCAGTGATTCATTTGATGAGATGTTTATCCGCATTTCCGATTATTTTAAGGGGCTTGAGTGTGACGGATTTTATATTGTGGCGGACGAAAGATTGTACAGTGCCGAGGATAACGAGGTGTTTCCGATAGAAGGATATGAACTGGGACATCTGAAGGCGTTTTATACAGAGGAAGGGCAGAACGGACTGGTAGAGAATCAGGCGTCGGCTTTCATAAAGCAGGTTGAAGAGAACGGAGGCGGTAATTCCTATATGTTTACGCCGCTGCATTTCCGAGAGCGCGCGGTAGGGTTTACGATTCTGAAAAACGGACGCTTTTTATATAATAATCCTTATTTTTACGATATTATCGCGACGTTTCTGAAAACAATGGAGAACTTATATCAGAAATTGCGGCTGAAAAAGGCATATACGAAACTGCGGGATATTTACAATCGTGACCAGCTTACGGGACTTTATAACCGCATTGCGTATTCGGAAATGGTGGGACCGGCATATAGGGAGTATTGTAAAATTGGCAAGAGATGTGCAGTAACGTTTTCAGACGCCGATTATTTTAAGGAAATTAATGATACATACGGACATGAGAAGGGGGACGAGATTTTAAAAAGGATTGCCGATATGCTGCTTGCGTGTACCCCGAAGGATGGGTATGTGTACCGGTTCGGCGGTGATGAATTTGTCGCGTTTTTTCCGTGTGATAAGGAGAAAGACGCCAATGTGTTCAGGGAGACGGTTACGGCACGGCTTTATGAGGAGGGAATCAGAATCAGTATGGGAATCGCCGTAACAAATCCCGAAAGCGGCAAAGGTTTTGAAGAGTATCTGCGTATGGCGGATGACGATATGTACGAGCAGAAGAAAGCAAAACGATAAAGCGTTTAAAAGTGAAAGAGACGGGAACTGCCGCAAATTATTTCATTTGCAAAACAGTTCCCGTCTTTTTAATGCCGTATCAGTCGTACATATTTTGCGAGTTCCATAACAATCAGCGGAATAGAGATAAGTCCCAGTCCAATCAGGTAGAGACCGGACGGCAGATAGACTAATCCGAATACGATATTGACCGGTGTCAGCAGTATGAATGCGATAAGGAGAATGGATATTCCTGCGGCAATATTTAAACTTTTGTTTGAAAAAAATCCGATTGCAAACAGTGATTTTCCC
>CAJTZH010000028.1:18833-30766 GCA_910584325.1 uncultured Lachnospiraceae bacterium
GGATAATCTGCGACAACGAAAGGACCATGAAGGTCATCGTTCTTGCGCCGTCGAGAGTTCCGGTTTGTTTTCCGCCGATTACAAATGCGCACAGAGCCAGCACGCCGAAGAGAATGCCCTGAAATATAACCTGTATCCCCAGACCGTGCGCGAATATGCCTTCTGTTTTTGATTTGGGTTTTTCATTCATTACTGTGTTTTCAATCGGTTCCATTCCAAGCGACACTGCCGGCAGACTGTCCGTTACCAGATTAATCCACAGCAGATGGATGGACAGGAGCGGCGTTTTGTGCCACAAAAACATAGCGGTAAAGACGGTGATGACCTCGCCGATATTGGTTCCGATTAAAAATCCTACCACTTTTTTGATGTTAGCATAAATTCCCCGCCCTTCGCGGACAGCTTCTACGATGGTAGCGAAGTTGTCGTCGCTAAGCGTCATATCGGCGGCATTTTTGGCGACTTCCGTTCCGGTAATGCCCATGGCGCAGCCGATGTCGGCAGCTTTTAGGGCGGGCGCGTCATTCACGCCGTCACCGGTCATCGCAACGACATGACCTTTTGCCTGCCATGCTTTTACGATACGGATTTTGTTTTCCGGCGACACACGGGCATAGACGGAATATTGTTCTAAATTGTCCATGAGTTTCGCCTCACTAAAGGTATCCAGCTCTTTTCCGGTTATAGCTTTTTGTTCCTGTCCGAGAATCCCCAGTTCCTTTGCGATGGCAGAAGCCGTGATGATGTGGTCGCCCGTTATCATAATCGGGCGGATTCCGGCTTTTTTACACAGAGAAACGGCTTTAAGCGCTTCCGGACGCGGCGGGTCAATCATACCGAGAAGACCGAGGAAATGAAGCCTGCATTCCAAAGTGTCAGTCTGATTGTCTTTTGGTATTTCATCGATGGTTTTGTACGCGACGGCGAGAACGCGCAGAGCGGTAGTACTCATTTTGGCGTTTGCGGTTTCTGCCGCCTTCATGTCGCCTGTAATGCATAAATTTTGGATGCTGTCAAAAGCTCCTTTGACAATGACGACGGTCTCATCGTTTATTTTGCATACGGTCGTCATTCGTTTCCGTTCGGAGTCGAAAGGAAGTTCTAAAAGTCTTGGGTGTAGTTCATCTAATTTCTCTTTTACCAGATTGCATTTGTGTGCGGCGAATACGATGGCAGTTTCCGTTGGGTCGCCGATATGAATGTTATGATTTTTGCCGCTGACGGTACCGTTGCAGCAGAGTGTTGCGTATTTGAGAAGTTTTTGCAAATCTGTGGGGGCATGCGCCGTAACGGCTTCAATGGTTTTACTTTCTTCGGTATACGCCTTCATCAAAGTCATACGGTTTTGTGTCAGCGTTCCGGTTTTATCGGAACAGATGACGGAGGCGCTTCCCAGTGTTTCCACAGCGGGAAGCCGGCGTATGACAGCGTTCTTCTTTGCCATGCGTTCCACACCCAGCGACAGGACAATCGTAACAATAGCAGGAAGTCCCTCGGGAATGGCGGAGACAGCTAAGGATATGGAGGTCATAAATATTTCGAGCGCAGGTATGCCGTTTTGCATACCGATGAAAAATATAACCAGGCAGGCGGAGAGCGCCAGAAATCCAAGCGTCCTGCCTAACCGCGCCAGTTTTATGGAGAGAGGCGTCTTTGAAGGAGCGTCATCTTTTAAGAGCTGCGCAATTTTTCCTATTTCCGTATCCATGCCTGTTGCGCATACGATGGCGCTGGCTCTTCCGTATGTAAGGGAACAGCCGGAATAGAGCATATTAATACGGTCGCCGAGGGGAATGTTTTCTTGTGTAATGACAGCTTCTGTTTTTTCCGACGGAACAGATTCTCCCGTTAGGGTGGATTCATCACATTTCAAAGAGGAACATGAGATAATCCGGCTGTCTGCGGGAACGAAATCGCCTGTTTCCAAAAATATGATATCGCCCGGAACAAGAAGGGCAGAATGGATGACTTCCTCATGACCGTCACGCAGGACGCGGGAACGCGGCGCAGAAAGTTTTTTTAGAGATTCCAGCGCCTTTTTTGCCTTATTTTCCTGTATAATGCCCATAACGGCGTTGAGAATTACAATTAAAAGAATCAGTACCGGTTCAATGAAATTTTCCGTATGACCTTCTGTAAAAGCAATGACAAAGGAAGCAATGGCCGCGATGATTAAAATCACAATCATTACATCTTTAAATTGCGCGAAAAACCTGCTGACAAGGCTTTTTGACTTCGGTTCGGCAAGCTTGTTCTCGCCGCTTTCTGTAAGCCGTTTTAAGGCTTCGTTGTTCGATAATCCGTTTTTTAAATCCGCTGCCAGTTTTGCCGCGGTATCTTCAACGCTCATTTGATAGTAGTCCAAAATTTTCCTCCTAACAATTCAATGACATAATTTGTCCCGCAAATAGTATATGCAGAAGATGGATAATTTAGAACAGGAAGTTTTCATAAATTCTATAGTCCAGGTCAGAAGTCCTAATTTCATGGTATTCATGTGAAATGGCACAAAAGGTCCGGGCGCACTCCGTCGCACCGAACCTTACAATGAGCCTTTTAAGGGGAAATCGTGTTCAGCAGAGGCTTCCACGATTTTTGAGTCTCATTTTCATGGTGCGAAAGTCGTTTACCCAAACCTTTTGTGCCATTTGACAAATCGTACGGAATAACAGGACTTATGACCTGAACTATAAAATTCCCCCCAATTTACTTCATATCCCGGATGACCTTGAGGGCGGGGAGAGCGTTGCCGTCGTAGTCAAACAATGCCTGATTGGCCCATTCGTTGCCGCCGGGTCCGGCTTCGCCGGTGTAGGCGAGCGCGGCGGGCGTTGCCCATTCGGAGCCGGGTCTTGGAAGCCATGCCGGTTCCCAGTAGAAAAAGCCTCTGCCCATGCCGTTTGGTACGCTGCGGATAATATTGATGATATCCTGCATGAAAAGGCATTGACCTTCCTTTGTCATCTCGTGTTCAATCTGTGCCACAAGCGCCGGTTTGGTCGCCATGCCCTTGCGCTGCAGAGCGGAGAGTTTTTCGTATGTTTCGTAATCCTCCATCGTAAAGCCCATGGAGACCTCGTCGATTATCACATATTTTCCGTAACGTTTTACCATATCGTTCATGTTAAAGATAAGGTCTTTCATTTTGCCGTGCCAGAACGGATAATAAGACAGACCGATGATGTCGAAATCATCTCCGTATTTCATGTAGTGGTCAAACCAGTCGCAATACATCACATTGTTGCCGCCGTTGTCAAGGTGAATCATGACCGGGATTGCAGAATCAATTTCCCGCGCGGCACGGATTCCGGCGCTGATAAAACGGGCAATGTTTTTATATTGCTGTTCGTCAGCCTCGCTTCGGGGGGTATGAATATCTTCCGGCAAATCCGGTTTCTTCCCGTATGGCCATAACAGACCGTTTGTCACTTCGTTTCCAATCTGAATCATCGAAGGCTTCACGCCTTCCTGAATGAGGGCGAGCAGCGTTTCTCTGGTAAAGTCATATACCGCCTGCGCTAAACTGTCGCAGTCAAGGTGTCGCCACGCTTTCGGGAGTATCTGTTTTCCCGGGTCCGCCCAGAAATCGCTGTAGTGGAAATTCAGAAGAAATCCCATTCCGTGCGCCATAACACGCTTCGCGAGCGCAATTGTCGTTTCAAGGTCGTTCGTACCCGCGCCATAAGGGATTTTTCTTCCTGCCGCATCCGTGTCGTAGGGCTCGTTCCACAATTTCAGACGAATGTAATTAAAGCCGTAGGACTTTAGAATATCCAATAAGTCCTGTTCTGTTCCGTTGTCATAAAATCTTGCGCCGAGTTTTTCCAATTCATGGAGGGACGAAATATCCGCCCCTCTGATAAATGTTTTTGTATAGTCAACCATGATAATTAACCCTTTACCGCGCCGCCGGTAATACCTTCCACATAGAATTTCTGCATGATGAAGAACAGGATGGAGATTGGGATGGATACCAGTACGCCGCCTGCGCAGAATTGTGTAAAGTAAGTATTAATGAGACTTTTTTCCAGCATGTTGAACAGACCGATGGAAACGGTCCATTGTGAGGAAATACCGGAATTTAAAATAATCTTTGCGAAGACGAAATCCATCCAAGGCACCATGAACGAGCTGATTATGGTGTAAACGATGATTGGACGGCTCATCGGCATGACGACTTTCCAGAAAATTTTTGCTTCGGACGCACCGTCCAGGTAAGCGGCTTCACGAAGGGAAACCGGAACGGTGTCCAGAAAACCTTTCGCGATAAGGTATCCGAGACCCGACGAGCCGGAGTATACCAGAACAAGTCCCCAGTGGTTATTTGTCAGTCCCAGTGTTCTTAAAATAAAGTAAACGGCAATCATGGAGAGAAAGCCCGGGAACAGATTTAAAATAACCGCCATATTCATCAATGGTTTACGCATTTTAAAGCGCATACAGGATGTCGCGTAGGCTACCATCAAAACGAAAGCGCTGGATATGATGCAGGAAAAAATAGCAATAAAAAATGTGTTTTTAAACCAGTTTGGGAACTGTGAAACCGTATCGGATGAAAACAGCAGGTTCTTATAGCTTATAATACTCCATTCTTTCGGGAAAAAGGTAGAACTGTTCATTCCCGGATAGGAGCTGAAAGAAGTAACAATAAGCCAGACAATCGGTATTAACCAGATAAAGGCTAAGACTGCCAATAATAAATTGTGTAATGCGGTAAAAATTTTCTTTTTCATCACTGGAACGTCTCCTCTCTATCGCCTTTAATCATGCGATTGAATGCCACTAAGGTAAACGCCGCGCAGATGATAAATACGACGATGCCGATAGCGGAAGCCATTTTGTAGTTGTAGTAATCCTGAGTTAAAGTAAACAGCCATGTGACAAGCAGGTCTGTTTCTTTTGCCTGTGAATTTGCCATTTGCTGGTCGAGCGTGACGAAGAAATTCGCGGTCAACAGGTAAATGACGTTAAAGTTATTGATATTCTTGACAAAGTCGGTTACGAGCGCAGGACCGGTGACAAACAGCATATAAGGCATGGTAATGTGCCAGAAAATCTGGAAGGAATTTGCGCCGTCAATGCGTGCAGCCTCCAGCTGGTCAGCGGGAATATTCATCAAAACGCCTGTCGCAATCAGCATCTGATACGGCACGCCGACCCAGATATTGATTAAAATAATCATGACGTGCGCCCAGATTGGCGCGGTGAGGAATGGAATATAGCTGGTGCTGATCAGTCCGATTTCCCGGAGCCACCCCGTTAATCCGATACTAGAGCAGATGGCGTTGACAATACCGCCGTCCGCAAAAAAGTTTCGCACCAGAAGAAGGGATACAAACTGTGGAACGGCAATGGTAATAATAAAAAGCAGCCGCCATACTTTTGGAGCTTTTGTTTTCTTATTGTTAATCAGCAGGGAAAGCAAAATGCCGCCGATATAGGTGGTAAGCGTTGCAAAGAATGCCCAGATTAACGTCCATGTAAGGATTCTAACAAACGCGTAGCCAAACGAGGAGGTCAGTCCGCCGCCGCCAAACAACGTTTTGAAGTTATTAAACCCGGTCCAGGTGAACAGGGCGCTTGGAGGCATATGCTGCTGGTCGTAGTTTGTAAATGCCACCAGTATCATGACCAGGAGCGGAATAATCGTAAAAATAACAATACCGAGAATCGGCAGCGTGAGCAATGTAACGTGGAATTTCTTATTGATAAGCTCTTTGCAGTCTTCGATAAATGTATTGATATGTTCGCCTCTTGCCGCTTTTTGCTGCAGTTTGTAAACGGCTGTCATGTTATACAGGTAAAAGGCAATAAAAGTGAACCAGACAACAAAAGAAACGAGTGAAATGAGCAGAATGAGGAATGAATGGTCGTAATCGTTAAATTCATTCTTCATGGTCTGGATGTTAAAAACAGATTCCTGTTTTATGGTGCCAAGCGTTCCGAATTTGCTCACATACTGCGGTGCAAAAAAGATGGTGTATATCAGCATCAATACTTCTATTATGGTTACAAGAAGTGATTTCAGGTACTGTTTTCTTCGGGCATATCCCGCGCCCATCCAGATTAACGACAATTTTACGAACAAGTCGCCTTTTGTTACTGCTTCGCCAAAATTATTGAAAAAGCTGCCGATAGTTTTGAAAAAGTTATTGACGCCGGCTTTTACTTTTTCCATTCGCATCATCTCCTTTAAGTAAATATTTTACGGAATATAAATAGAGAAAGTGCCCCGAGCGAACGGGGACTGCCCGGGGCACTTTTGTGTTCTCAAATAGGAAACTTCAGAATCGTTTCCATACATTTGATACGGTTATTGACGCGGTTTATTCTATCGGAGCAGTAACGCCTTCCACCATAGTATCGAGCGCTTTCTGTATTCCTGCCTCGTCGTCTGCCTTTAACTGGCCCTTCGCAATCATTTCACCGAATGTTGCGGTCGGGTCCCAGTATTTTCCGCCTGCCATCTGTACAACGCCGTATGCGGACTGCTCGGATAAAGCAGCGATTGCGATGTTGGCTGTTACGGCTTCGGAAGCTGCAACGTTGTTGTTGGACGGTCCGATTTCACGCTCGGCGAAACGGATTGCCTGATTCTCTTCATTGGTAATCCAGTCAGCAAGTAATGCCGCCCAGCCTGCGTTCTTTGAGTACGCGTTAACGCCTACAAGTTTAAAGCCTGCAACGGAACCCTGCTGAACCTGCTTACCGTCTACGGTAAATGTAGGAAGCTTTGTCGCTGCATAGCCGTCGCCGAAAGCTGCCTGAGCCGCTGTTGCGTCCCATGTACCGGAAACGACTGCACAGAGCTGTCCGCCTGCAATCTGGTTGGAAATGTCGCCGTCGGCAATACCCATAAACGCCGGACTGCTGGCAATGTTAATCATACTCTGGACAACCTGTACGCCGGTATAGTCTGCTTTCTTGTTCCAGTCAATCGTTGTGGTTCCGTCTTCATTTAAGCCTGTTGTAAAGCCTGCGCCATAGAAGAAGGATGCGTTATACCAGCCGGAAGCAAATGTCATGCCGACTTTTTTGTTTGCCTTCTCGGCAGCGGCAAGAAGTGTATCCCATGTCTTTGCGTCCTCGGCGGAAACTAACGTTGAGTTATAGTATAAGAAATAACCGTTGTCGGCGCTCATCGGATAAGCGTATAATTTGCCGTCCTTTGTCGCAGCGTCAACAGAACCGGAAGCATTTGCGGCTTTAACGTCTGCGAGCGTTTTTCCGGCATAAGCCTGTAAGGCTCCGTCCAAATCGTCAAGAGACATTAACGCGCCTGCGTTTACAAGGTCAAATAACTGGTCAGAAGCGAACGCGTATACGTCGGCAGCAGCCTCAATATCGGTAAGAACAACATCTTTTGCCGTTGATTCTGACTCAACGCCGAGTTTGATATCAAAGTTTGCGTAGTCGGCGTATTTTGCCTTGAAGCTGTCAATCATACTCTGGAGCATCTTCTGGTCTTCCTCGGCGCCCCACATCGTGAGGGTTACGGTTTCCTTTGCGCCGGAAGGAGGAGCAGCGGTAGGCGTATCTCCGCCTCCCGTCGGAGTCGGGTTGTCGTTTGGTTTGCTTCCGCATGCTGCCAGAGATAAGGTCATGGCTGCAACGGTAGCGATTGCTACAAATTTGCTAAATTTTCTCATAATTTTTTCTCCTATTTTTATAGTTTATTTTACCGGGCAGCGCCCAATTTGGTAACAACTGTAATGATTAATCGAAATTGGTAATCCGCTCATGCATTTTGCGGTAACGGAAGCGTACCATTTCGTTTTTGGCGAGGACATCTTCCTCTGTACCAGTGTATTGACAACGGATGCAATAATATTCCTTTTTATCCTTGTCATAAAACATATCGATGTCTAAATCTCTCATAAAGCAGGACGGACATCTGTAGTTTAGTTTACCTTTTCCAGACTGAGCCATGTTGTCAATTCCTCCTTATCTGAAAGCTCTGCCGTATAACCCAGCGTAAACATCGGTGAAAACGCGTATCCTTCCCGGATATAGCCGCAGGCGGCAGAAGAAGACGCCTTCATGGATACTCTGGTCTTAATGGCAGGAATAACAGCCGATACTTCGTCTGCTCCGGCAAGCTGTTCTTCACGGCATTGATACTGATAATCAATTGTTTTTGTTTCGCTGCCTTTGCAAGTGAGGGTAATTCCGTACATATCCTCGGGATATTCTGTCGTTCCGTAGCAGGCGACCATATATTCATTGATGGAAACCTTTGCGTCAGGTTTCGACATGCGAAGGATTTTGCGTTCTGTTCTGATGGAAGAGCTTCCTTCCTCAAAACAGATTCTTGTCTGTAATGTAACGGTTAAATCATAAAATTCGATGTCTACAGGATTTAAAGTAAGGATTCTCGTTTTTCCTTCCTGTGAGAACGCTGCCTTGGTGCGGCATAAGCATAAATCAACTTCTTCGCCGTTGTAGGTCAGTTTTGCACTTCTGACGGTTCCTTCGCCGGCATAGTGTGTGAAATAACCTGCCCGGTACTTTTCCTGAATTAAAAATGGGTAGGAGGCATCCTGTATATGCGGGGTGCCGATGCCGACTTTCCATTCAAGCTTTGCGGCGTACGGTCTTAAATCGACAATGGCGCCGCCCTGGTCCATGTTGACGCAGGCTCTCATATACGGGTCGCAGTACCAGAAAATCTGTTTGTCGGAGCCGTAGAGGATGTCTTTCCAAAGGGCGCATTCCGGTTCGGTATAGCTCTTTTTTTCACGGTAGTAATCGGCAAATTCCGCCATTGTCATGTCGGTAAGTTTTCCCTCTTTCTTGAGCTGTCCGTAATATGCCATACCGTCCTCGTAGGACTTTAAGAGAAGCTCGTAGGGCGCTTCCCATCTGCCCATCTTGTTCATCCAGCCCGGTCCCACAAACATCATGTTATAGGCATATCCGTTGTTGTATTTTTCAAGGGAGCGGTACTGGTCTACCAGGTTGTAAAGGTACGGAAATTCCCATGTCTCGGAGTCATAAATCATGCCGCGCAGGACATTTTGCGGATGCGTTCCGAAATTGGAACCGTTGCCGTCGTAGCAGGCAAGCAAATCTCTCGAGAGATGCGGAATTGCTACAATGCCGGAATCTTCCGCTTCATTGGCTGCCGGGGCGTGGGTGTTCTGTTTTGAAGGTATCCACGGATTCCAAGGACCGCCGTCCATCAGCGTGTACCAGGAATTGTTGCAGGTATGGTACGCCTTTGGCCCTTCCTCCCAGCAGGTTGCGACCGCGCATTTTACGGAAGGATATTTTTCTTTAATATAGTTGGTTAAATCTGCATCCATGTAGTAGGAGCCGGTGGATTCCGGATAGAATCCGAATATGTCATGGAACTTGCTGAAAACGTCGTCTACGATGGATTTCTTGTCTTCCATGGAAAACATCCAGATGCAGAAATCTTTGGTTTTGTATTTCTCCCGGAACTCTTTGCAGGGAAGCCCAAGGAGCGTGAGAGCAATCTCGTCGCCATAGTTTTCATGGTCTGCTTTGGCAAGCATGACTGCCTCTTCATTGAAAAGGCTGGCATATGTCATCTGGATTGTTGTCTTGAGCCCGTTCTTGTGGGCTATGGACTGCTGTGTTTTAAAAATATCCAGCGATTCGGTAAGAAGGGAATTTCTTCCGATATCTTCTTCTTTGCCGTGTCCCGTTACTTTCTCAGCGTATTCGGGAACCATTTCAGGACGATGAATAATGTTTACTACAAATTTGTCCATTGGTTTAACCTCTCTCTGCCTGTTCTATTTAGAATAACGGATTACATTTGCGCAATCGGTTGTTCTATACTGAGTTTATCAATAAACGTTTCCGCCGTCAATGTATAGTTTTGATGATATAAAAGCAAAAAAATTGTGCAACATGCACAAAAAAATAAAAAATGCCGTTGCTTTTAAGCGGCATTTTTATAAAACTATACCAAAAGTATGAATAAAATATGTCTACATGGACTGGGTGGAAGATTTCAATATAATGTTATATCCCAGAAGTGTTTTGTCATTTACCGGCTTTGCGTGGATTAAATCAACCAGCGTCCGGCAGGCAATGGCGCCCATTTCCTGAATATCGAATCGTATAGAGGTGACGAAAGAGCTTAACGCGGGGTTTGCTTCCATTAACGAACTGTCATAATAAGACGCGATTTTGATATCCTGCGGAACCAGTACGGCTTCACGGGAAAGCTTGTTCAGGACCACGCTGCAGATGGAATCGTCCATACAGACAATACAGCGTGCGCCGCTTTCGAGTAAGTCATCAACAGCGCGCTCAATTCCCGCAAGGTTTGTAAGGTCCAGATAAATGTTTTGGTAATTGACCGGAAGCTCCAGATTTTCGTGTGCTTTGATAAATCCGTCGTAACGCTTGCGGTTTACGACATGGGTTCTGCTGCCGCCAATCAATCCCAGATTCTGAATACCTTTTAACAGCAGGAGCGTAGTCATCTCGATACAGGCATGGTAATGGTCGTTGTCAATCTGTGTAACGCCGGGGAGTTCCGTAGTGCCCAACGTGACGAAAGGAACGTGGTTTTCGAGGAGATAATGGATGGAAGGGTCGTCTTCGAGCGTCCTGGCGAGGATAATGCCGTCGACTTTCTGATTGGTAATCAGACGTTCCAGATGCCGGATATCGTTACCTTTGACGGAGGATACAATGACATCGTAATCCATCTCGGAAGCCGTCTCACTGATGCTGAACATACATTTTTGAAAAAAAGGAATGTCGATTATCTGATACTCTCCGGGGATGATGAACCCGATATTGCAGGTACGGGATTTGGCAAGATTTTGCGCAACTGCGTTTGGTGTGTAATTGTGTTCATTAATATAGGCAAGAACACGTTCGCGTGTCTTCATACCGATACGCCCTTTGCCGGAAATGGCGCGGGAAACAGTGGTTTTCGAGACGCCGAGGGCGCCTGCTATGTCATTTATGGTTAATCTGCTGTCATTATCCATAAACAATACACTCCTTATTTTACGGATTAAAATTGCGGAACGGTGTTTTTGTTTTGGAACAACCGATTGCGCTATATGAATTATCATATCATATTCAGACTAAAAGTCAATAATTTTTCCGCGGGTTCATGAAAGGCGTAAAAATCAAGCCTTTTCAAGCCCTGTTGCGTAACATTCTATTCTGTTCTTTGGGAGGGGCGAAAGCGGGGCAAAGTGCAGATTGCTTTTCGTAATTGGGTATGCTATATTTTTTCCCGGTACAAATCGTAAACTGGAATTTAAGGAAGTAATTTATGGGAACAGGAATTATTGTATGCGGGTTAAACGGCACTGGAAAGAGTACACTGGGAAAGGCTCTTGCAGAGAAGTTGCATTTTTATTTTATAGATAATGAAGACTTGTATTTTCCTAAAATAGACCCTGCTTATATCTATGCAGCTCCACGTGCTCGTGAAGAGGTTGAAAAACTTCTACTCAATGAGATTGAAAAACATGAAAATTTTGTTTTTGCGTCTGTAAAGGGTGATTATGGAGAAACTATTTATCCTTTTTTTCAATATGCCGTATTGATTGATGTTCCGAAAGACGTTCGAATGAAACGTGTTAAAAACCGTTCTTTTCAGAAATTTGGTAATAGAATGTTATTAGGCGGAGATTTATATGAACAGGAAGAGCGCTTTTTTGATTTAGTCAAATCCAGAGCCGAGAATACCGTTGAAAAATGGATACAGTCTTTAAGCTGTCCTATCATAAGAATTGACGGAACAAAACCCATTGAAGAAAATATAAATCTTATAATAAAACTGCTACAAAGCTAAATTCCGGTTTGCAGATGAATTGTTTGACAAAAAACTACAGGCAAAAAAAGATAAAGAATAGCCGGCATTAATTATTCGATGTTCTAGTAGTCAACTGATGGTTGAATTAGAGAATCAACCAATAGTTCCTTCCAAAAAA
>CAJTZH010000029.1 GCA_910584325.1 uncultured Lachnospiraceae bacterium
TTGTCATAGACAAATTTTCCCACGCACCGGATACCGTTTCCGCACATCGGCGAGTGGGAACCGTCGGCATTATACATTTCCATAAAAAAATCCGCTCTGTCAGACGACTTTATCAGAATCAGACCGTCGGAACCGATTCCAAAATGACGGTCACTGACTTTTTTTGCCACTTCTGCAGGATTCTCCAGCGCTTTAGCGGTACAGTCCACATATACATAATCGTTTCCGCAGCCTTCCATTTTCGTAAAAATCATATTTATTTTCCTTTCTATCCGCCATAAATACTAAGCACCATGCCTGCCGTTTCCACCATACTGTTACCGCTGTCCATACTGCATTTCTGAATGTATTTATGCGCTTCTTCCTCCGTCATGTTATTTTGCTCCATGAGAAGATGTTTCGCTGTCTGAATCAGCTCCTGTTCTTTTTTATCCCGCCCTTTCGGCTTTGTATTTTTGTTCTTACGCCGGATTAACTGCGTCTCCTCAATCATATGCAGCGTCTCTGTCAATGCCTGCATTTTAAGCGGAACAGGTACAAAAACAATATCCAGATCACGCACTTCGTTCCAGTGTGTTTCCGATGCCACCATCACTATTTTAATGCTTTTGGGAAGGCATTCTCTTAATTCCGTACATACGATATCCGAAAGCTTGTAACCGCATACGACAATTCCGTTATCGAGATGGTCCGCCGTACTAATGGCAAATGCTCCCGAACTACATGCCGCCACCACATTAAATCCTCCTCTGCTTAAAACGGATTTAATCTTTCTGGCATCTTCTATCTTAGGAAACGCTACGATTATATTTGCTGTAACCATCCGTTATGCCTCAATATTTTAGAATTTTCCAAGATAACGCTCAATCTCCCAGTTAGAAACATATTCGTTATACAGAGCCCATTCTCTTTTCTTTGCCTCTGTATATTTACCGTAAATATGTTCTCCTAACGTATTTCTGATGTACTCGTCGCTCTCTAAGCCGTCAATCGCTCTTCCAAGATTTATCGGAAGCGCCGTAATCTTTTTCTCTGCCTTTTCCTCTTCCGTCAGTTCAAAAATATTACAATTTACACTTTCAGGAGGCGTCAGTCCTCTCTTAATTCCGTCAAGTCCTGCTGACAGGCATACGGCAAGCGCAAGATACGGATTCGCCGCGGAATCCGGACAGCGAAGTTCAATTCTCGTTCCGTTTCCTCTTGCCGCAGGCACACGAATCAGCGGGCTTCTGTTCTTAGCGGACCATGCCACATAAATCGGCGCCTCATATCCTGGCACCAGTCTCTTATAGGAATTCACAAGCGGATTTGTAATTGCCGCCATACCGTTCATATGCTCCATAATGCCTGCAATAAACTGATAAGCAGTCTTACTCAGACCGTTTACATCCTCCGGGTCGGCAAACGCGTTCTTTCCGTCCGCAGACAGTGAAATATTAATATGCATTCCGGAACCTGCCATTCCGTACTTTGGCTTTGGCATAAATGTCGCGTACAAACCGTGGCGCTTTGCTATGGTCTTAACCGCAAGTTTAAATGTCATGATGTTATCGGCTGTTTTCAGTGCCTCATCATATTTAAAATCAATCTCATGCTGTGCCGGCGCGCATTCATGATGGGATGCCTCGATTTCAAATCCCATCTCTTCCAGTGACAGCACGATGTCGCGGCGGACATTTTCTCCCAAATCGGACGGTCCCAAATCAAAATATCCCGCCTTTTCATAAGAAATTGTCGTCGGATTTCCTACCTCGTCTGTATTAAAAAGGAAAAATTCACATTCCGGTCCGATATTACAGGTATATCCCATGTCCGCCGCCTCTTTGATTGCTCTGTGCAGGACATATCTTGGGTCTCCCTCAAACGGTGTTCCGTCCGCTTTATAAACGTCGCAGATGAGTCTGGCAACTTTTCCCCGCTGCGGTCTCCACGGGAAAATCACAAAACTATCCAAATCAGGATATAAATACATATCCGACTCTTCGATTCTTACAAATCCCTCGATGGATGAACCGTCAAACATACACTTGTTATCTAACGCTTTCGCAAGCTGGCTCTTTGTAATCGCTACGTTCTTTAACTGTCCAAAAATATCGGTAAACTGCAGGCGGATAAATTCTACGTCCTCTTCCTCCACCATGCGGACAATATCGTTTTTCGTATACTTGCTCATTTTTCCTCCTTATTGCCTTTGGCATACAAAATTCATTTACCCGAATATTATCCCAACTTTTATTGGAATTGTCAATGAAAAGTAAATGTGATATGCTATATTTGCAATACGATTTTGAAGGGATGAGTAAGGAGTAAAAAACATGAAGAAAAAATTTTTATCTGTATTGTCGGTCTGTCTGGCAATTCTTATGGTACTGCCCGGATGCAGTAAAACTACAGCAGCAAACGCTACTGTCTCGGCTGATATTCCCAGCATAATCGAGACATCCTCTGCCGCCCCCGAAACGGAGCCTGCGACAGAACCACCGTTTGAACCCGTAACTGTTGATTTGATTATGGTCGGCGATATACTTGCGCATGAAGGCGTTTATAACAGTGGATTCTTCCCGGACGGCAGTATTAACTTTGACCATATTTTTGCAAATGTAAAAGACGATATTCAGGCTGCCGACATTGCCATCGTCAACCAGGAAGTCGTACTTGGCGGCACCGATTTAGGACTTTCCGGTTATCCGTGTTTTAACAGTCCTACAGAACTTGGCGACGCACTTGTCACTGCCGGATTTAATGTCATTCTCCACGCCACAAACCACGCATTGGATAAGGGCATTACGGGAATCGACAACACCTTAAATTTCTGGAAAAAAAACTATCCGGATTTACCGATACTGGGTATCCACGACGAGACATTTACCGACTATGAGACGCAGGACATCTATGTGTATGAAAAAGACGGACTGCGCATCGCCATTTTAAATTATACCTATGGAACGAACGGAATTCCGATTCCGCAAAGCCGCCCCTTAATAGTAAATATGCTGGATGAAGAAAAAGTTGCGCTCGATATTGCCCGCGCGAAAGAAATTTCCGATTTCGTCATTGTCTGCCCGCACTGGGGAACGGAATATATTTATACGCCGGACTCCTATCAGCAAAAATGGACGCAGTTCTTCTACGAGCATGAAGTAGATTTGGTAATCGGCACGCATCCGCTTGTTATCGAACCGGTTGAGTGGATTGAGGAGGAAGGAAACGACCATAAAATGCTTGTCTATTATTCCCTGGGAAATTTTGTCTCCAATCAGGACAAACAACCGCGTATGCTGGGAGCTATGGCAAAAGTTTCAATTACGATGGACAAGATTGACGACGAATATGTCGTCTCCATCTCCGATTACGGCGTGGAACCATTAGTAACGCACAAATTATTCGGTCCCGGTTCCATTACCACCTATAAACTGAGTGACTACAACGACACGCTTGCCGCCAAAAACCGCATCAACAGCGATGAACCCGGTTTTAATATGGCGTTTTTACAGGACTTGTCAAAGCAGGTATTCGGAGATTTGGTGAAATTTGATTAAAAACAGTATTTTTAAGGTTCGGTAAATTTTATTTCCAAAACTTAAAAAACAACTTGCAATTCTGTCAAAATTCGATTATACTATCATATGGTCACAGGAAAAAGACCATATGATGGTGGAATTGCAACGCAGTTTCCTATCAGACATAAAGTACGGGGTGTGGCTCAGCTTGGTAGAGCGCTTGGTTCGGGACTAAGAGGTCGCAGGTTCGAATCCTGTCACCCCGACTCCTTGGCAGGGGCACCGCCATGTAAGAATATCTTACATGGCGGGCTTTTTAATTTTATTCGAACTCCTTCCAATGTCCTTTGGCTACACCAGCCTTTTCCTCTTTCAACAAATAACGTTCTTTCCGGAAGTTGTTCATCAATACTATCATGTCCCGGAAATACCCACTTCATAAATCCATTCGATTCCTCATCTGTTTCATCAATTTAAAATAAATTCTGAAACGCTATTATATGCAAATTACTATCCAAAAATCTCCTCAATGCCGGAACCAATAACCATGATTTGCAGACTAAAATGACGTGTTCCCATTGAGGAAAATACATTTTCCTGAAAACAAAAAAATCCTTTACAGACTGTAAAACAGCTTCTTTTCTGAAATCGGCATCATCCTGCAGCAAACATTGAAGTTCTTTTATTCCGTCTCCCCATGTAGCACGGTTTATAATTTTGTTCTATAACTTGGCTGAAACATGACAATCCCGTTTAGTCTCTTAATCATTATAACTGCCCTACAACTTCTATAGGAATTTCCAACATTTTGTACAATCTTTGACTTGCCAGCATAATCATACCCACTTTCATGTTTTCTATAAAACTACTGTTTTCCTGTCATTTCGTCATAAATGAATACATATACCAATTTCCGTTAATATTCTCAAACAATATCCGGTAACATACGCTTTCCTCCACGGTTCGCTGCCGCTCTGTATCGGGAACCTTGGTCAAATCAATCATCACGTCGCAAGCAAAATAATTCTCATTAAAACGGACCATATCCGTTGTTTCCTCTTTCGTAAATGTCATGGATTTGGATTTTATCAGCCATTCCAACGACTGCTGTGAACTTAAAACCGCCTTATACGCCTTGCTGTCCGTCCTCATAATACTCTGTAAATCCGAAAGCGCAGCCATTCCGTTAATGTGCTTTAAATATAGCTCAAGACATTGTACCGCCCTCTGCGATAAAGCCGCATCCTCTATAGGCGTTTCCTGCACCCCTCCAACGTCAATTTTAAGGAGCGCCGCTACATCCTCCCGAATCAAATCATCACCGCCGGAACTTTCCATAACAGACTCCGGCTCCGTAACTTCATTTTGTATGCCCTGTGTTGTCTCAGGCTCCTTCGCGGATGTTGTCTCTGTCTCTTTCTTATTTTCTTTCCTCATATCGGCAAAAATACTTTTACGGTTCTCTTCGTCCACATAAGAAATCTGAAATTCTTTTAACGCGTTCCACTCCCATATACAGATTCCCGCAACTACAAGAACGCCAATCACAACATACAGTATCGCTACATGTTTAAATTTCATGTTATCAGTCCTCTACTTTACTACAAAACAGGTCGGCATCTCACGCGGTCCGTAAAGCGAAGAACAGGAATTTAATAATTCGCCTTCGTAATACATTACCGAAGAACTTCCGCCGTCAAGATTGGCGGCGTTGACCGCCCCAAAATCAAGCATCACCTGCGTAATGTCACTGTAAGATGCCCCAAGAGAAGAACTCTGTCTTCCGTCAATGACCAGAAGCAGCACGGCTCCGTCTTCCCTCTGTCCGATTGCCGTACGCGGATTTAAACCGCCTCCCTGCGATGCCTTTGTCGCCTCTTTATTCACCACAAGAATCGGTCCAAACGATACCGCGTCACGGATTCCCATATTCACCGCCTGCTCTCCCGTCATTGTTCCCACGACCAGCACGTTATCCTGATTAAACCCGATAATCTCATATCTGGCGTCCATACTGCCAAACCGGAACGTTCCCTCGGAAATGACAATTCCCTTCGGGATTCCGCCGTCCCCCGCGCCCTGCGGGTCTTCAAATCCGCCTGCATTGACGCCGCCCACCGCGTTATAGGACGCAATCATGTCCACAACCTTCTTACCCGGCACACCCTCCGCATACGCAGGGGCGGACGTTCCAACAATTACACGGGAAGGATCCTTCACAATCATCATTATTCCTTTGTATGTCGCGCCGTAAACCTGATGAAATTCAATCGGTTCCTCCGGCTGTGGCTCAGTATTTTCTTCGGGAACAGCATTTTCATTCGCGTTCACTTTACTGTCCTGCTCTTCTGTCGGGCTCTCTGTATTACCTTCTACTTTAATCAGAGACGTATCCGTTATCTCAAGAACCTCTACATTCTGCTTCGCCTCAATGGCGTCTATCTCCTCCTGGGAACAGTAAAGATTTGCCAGAAACCCCACCGCGCTGGTTTCTCTCACCGAAAGGACAAACAGCTCTTTTGCACGCTCGGACGGTCCGTTTACACAGACCCACATAATACAATATAGCCCGATAAGAGTAATCAGCAACGTAAGTCCCAGCATAATAAATGTTCTTTTTATAATTACCTTAACCATAAATTTTCACCCATTTGTTGATACTACTATCATATCATACTTTATCGTCCATGCAATCCATTTTATAAAATCATTCTTTACAGATACTTTGATTTATGTTACTTTAATTCTATAAAAATGGATAAAGCAAAAAATCAAAAATATATGTTTAATTTATCGTACATATATGCCAGCTGATGCTGTTGGGCAATATTTAATCCAAAATGAAACATCTACATTAGATTCTGCAATTCAATGGGTTGCTGCATATGGAATAACTACAGCGCTCACAATGCTTGCAAATGCATATGGTCTTCATATTAGTAGTAATGCATTAAATCTGGCTATATCAACAGCAATTGTGTACTTTAGCTCATATAACTATAGTCAAATGCTTAACGCAAGCGGTGGTGGTCAGCATGGCGTGCAAATTGATTATATTACTATAATAGGTTCTGGAAATTCAAGAGTATATTCTAAGTGGGGAAGTGAACCTTATGTTCTTTCGTTGCCGAATGGTGGTTCTGCGTCTTGGGCAGAAGGTGAATATTATGCTGAACCATAAATCATAGACAATAGAGGATACTTGTTATGAAATGTATTTTGTGTGGGTCAGATATGCAGCAGGGAGGGATTATTACCCAAGGTGTTTCTGCAATGTGGGTACCGGAAACTGAGTTTCAAAAAAAAGGAATACGTAAACTAATTTATGAAAAAGGGAAAAAAATAGGACATGCCGATATAATTTTAAATCAAACAAAAATACCTAATGCATATTTTTGTCCTAAATGCAACAAGATAATTGGAATTTTCGATGTTGGTTTTTAAATTCTTCATTCTCCTTGCATTGTGTCATGCATCTACATAAGAAAGAAACTCCAAGCAGTCACGCTCCAAATACCGGAGACGGACTGCTTTTGTTTTTCAAACCAAAAAGTAAAATTGTTGTTCCCATACGTGATGTGTATTATAATGATGTAGATAGAACAACTATTTTAAAAATTGATTCAGATGTCAAAAGCCTTTTTTTAATATCATTTGTCAATAGTTTATAATCAGGACTTTTGACACCTGAATCAAACTTCAAAGGAGCCGGCTATGCAGAAAAAAGTTTTTATCATTACATGCGGTATTATCGCCGCCATCTTTTTCATATCTATAGCCGCCCTTATCGGAATGAATTTGAAAGAACCGCACAAAAAAACGGCGCAAATCTATCAGGACGGCGTTCTTTTACACACCGTTGATTTAAATACAGTCACCGACAGTTATGAACTGACCGTCACGGGAGACAATAACGCGTACAACATTATTCTTGTCGAGCAGGGACAGATTTCCATGAAGGAGGCTTCCTGCCCCGACAAACTCTGCGTGCACATGGGAAAAATCCATAACGCGTCCCTGCCGGTGACCTGCCTTCCCAACAAAGTTGTCATCCGCATTGTTCCTGAAACAGGAAATGGAACTGACTCAGATACGCCGGATGCCATTGTATATTAATTTGTGACCAAAGGATTGATATGAATACAAAAAAACTAACCGCGCTCGCGCTTCTGACCACAATTTCATTAACCATATTTTTACTGGAGGGGATGCTGCCCCCGCTTATTCCGATTCCGGGCATTAAACCGGGACTGGCAAATATAGTAACCCTGATTGTACTTGTATGGTTTGGCGCAAAAGACGCCGTTCTTGTGACAATTACCCGCGTCCTTCTGGGATTCTTTTTTGCCGGAACCGTCATGAGCCTGACTTACAGCCTGCTGGGCTCGTTTTTGAGCCTTACGGTCATGACCGTCCTGCATTATTTTCTGAAAAAAAAATACATTTACATTACCAGTATCGCGGGCGCCATTTTTCACAATATCGGGCAGATTATCGCGGCTGTGTTATTTACTTCCACGCCATATCTTGTATCCTACCTGCCGGTTCTTATGATTAGCGGCATTGTGACAGGATTATTTACGGGATTGTGCGCTTATTTTCTATGGAAAAAATTTCCAAGTATTCGAATTTAGATGGCAAGGCGGTGAACCGATGGAATTTGTACCTGCAAAATCAATTCTCTCAAAAGTAAAGTCCGGCGGATGGTTTGGCATCGATTACAATATGAACCTCTACCGCGGCTGCTCACACGGCTGTATTTACTGCGACAGCAGAAGCGATTGCTACCATATTGAAAATTTTGATACAGTAAAAGGAAAAGAAAACGCGCTGGCAATTTTAGAAAAAGAACTGGCAGGAAAAAAGACGCGCGGCGTCATCGGAATCGGCGCCATGTCCGACACCTATAATCCACAGGAAAGAACATATGAACTGACAAGGGGCGCGTTAAAACTAATTGCAAAATACGGCTTCGGCGTCTCCATTGATACAAAAAGCGACTTAATTCTGCGCGACATGGATTTATTGCAGGAAATCCGTCAGCAGAATAACGTGATTATTAAATTTACAGTCACCTGCGCGCAAGACGAACTTTCCAAAATTATCGAGCCGCATGTTTGCGCGTCCTCCAAAAGATTATCCGCCGTGAAACAACTAAGCGAAAGCGGCATTTTTACCGGTATCCTGATGAATCCGGTACTGCCGTTTCTCACCGACACAAAAGAAAATATGACCAAACTGGTACAAGCCGCCCATGAAAACGGGGCAAAATTTATTCATACTTATATGGGAATGACGCTGAGGGAAAACCAGCGGATTTATTACTATGAAAAATTGAATGAATCATTTCACGGACTGACCGAACAGTATGTAAAAACATACGGGAACCAATACGACTGTACGGTTCCCAATCATAAAGCGTTATACGCACATTTTAAAAGTGAATGCGAAAAATACAACATTTTGTATAAAATGAATGATATTATTCATGCCTATAAGAAACCTGTTGCAACCTATGAACAGCTGACTTTATTTTAAAATGCAGTTCATTTACACAAATTCTATCTGCTGTAAATCAAGGCATCCTGTTCCTTCATATTCCAGATAAAATCCACATTTTTCACCTCTTACCGGAAATTCTCCCGTCACAACGCGCCAGTCTGAACCGGTCAGTTTTACAAAAATCAATGCCGCGTCCGCGCCTTCCTCTTCCGTCCTGACACGAAACACGCCGTCGGCTTCTCCCCGCACGGTGAGCCGTACCTGAATGCATTCCTGAAAACAAAAATATTTATATCCTACGACACATTTATTTCGTATCCCGGTAACATACTGGTCAGGTCCGCATTCCCTGTCCCCGCCGTCCTGCGTAATACAGGGAGCCAGACGCCGTTTTTCTTCCGCGGACTCGTATACGTTCTTATCCATCAGCGCGCACGCAATATACGCCGGATAACAGCCAATCCCCTTAAGCGGACCGTCATTTAAACCGCAGCTTGTCGCCTCCGCCTGATAAAACCTGCCATCCCCGTCCATCAATATTTGTTCCGCGACGCCCTGTCTGCAATAAGAAGAGCGGTTCGTCAGCCGATGGTCAAAGATGTAAAATTTTCCGCCGATTTCAATGAGACTTCCATGTGTATTGCCGTTCGGATAAGCCGGAGTTTCCGCCGTATGTCCGCGCATTCCCACATCCGAAGAAGAATGCAGCCTGCCGCCGTATACAAAACCGCCGTCCGGCCTGTCGCTGATATAATAATGTAATCCGCCTATCCTTACGGAATAGACAAGATAATATGTTCCGTTCAATTTTCTAAGAGACGGCGCTTCAAAATATCTCTGCTCTGGCGGACAAGGTGTATTCCGGTCAATGATAAGCTCAGGCCCCCGCTTTACCGTCAGCATATCCTCCTCCAGCTCATACATATGGCAGCCCGCATATATTCTTCCCTGCTTATCCGTTTCCGCCTGCGGACAAAATCCGGAAAACAAAAAGATTTTTCCGTCGTCATCCACAAAAATTCCCGGGTCAAACTGAAAATAATCTCCTTCTGCGCTTCCCAAGACATACCCGTCCGCCCTGTGTACATCTCCGTAATACACAAACTGCCCGGCAGGCGTATCGCAGACCGCTACGGATATAATCGAAGAATCCGCCATAGAATAATACAGATAATATTTTCCGTCCTTTCCTTTTGCCACATCCGGCGCGAATAAAATATTGCGCCCAATGCGGTAAGGGTGCTGCGACTTACGGTAAATCACGCCCTCATACCGCCAGTCGGAAAGGTCGTCTACGGGCGCCGACCAGCATACATAATCATTCAGGCAATAATCGTCCCCGCCAAATCTGTCATGACTTCCGTACAAATATACCCTGCCGTCAAAAATATGCGGTTCTCCGTCCGGGATATATTCATAACTAGGTAAATACGGGTTAAAAATCTGTTTTTTACTCATATGGCTCTCCGTTTCTGACAATAAAAATAAAACCCCTGTCCTCCTACAGCATAGACGC
Organism: uncultured Lachnospiraceae bacterium; assembly: GCA_910584325.1. Taxonomy (GTDB): domain Bacteria; phylum Bacillota; class Clostridia; order Lachnospirales; family Lachnospiraceae; genus MGBC120314. The sequence goes on from CAJTZH010000029.1 coordinate 10,519, forward strand.
TCTTAATTCTTCGCCGCTCTTCGGGCTCAGATACGCCGGCGCAATATCAAATACCGTCTTACAGCCGCTTACTCCTTCATTAAAAAGTCTGTGCGCCGCTCTGGCATAGGCAACGAGAACACTCGCCGTAAATTCCGGGTTGGAATCCAGCTTCAGGCTGTACTCGATAAGATGTCTATTTTCCCTGTCAAATCCGGTCACACCGCTTCTTAAAACAAATCCGCCGTGAGGAATCCCGCTGTGGTTTTTTTGCAGTTCCTCTTCGCTGATAAAATGTACCGACGTGTCATAATCCGCAAAATAATTCGGCATAGTTTTAATTTCCTGCTCAACTTTTGCCGCGTCGGCGCCTTCCTCCAATACAACAAAACATTCCCTCGTATGTTTTTCTCTTGTGGTCAGTTCCGGATTCTTACCTGCACGAACCGCTTCTAATGCGCCCTCCACCGGTATCGTATACTGCTTCGCGTTTTTCACGCCGTCAATTCTGCGAAGCGCGTCGGAATGCCCCTGACTGACACCCTTTCCCCAAAATGTATAATCCTTCCCTTCCGGCAGAATCGCGTTTCCATATAAACGATTGAGCGAAAACATTCCCGGATCCCAGCCAACGGAAATAATACCGACATGACCGGACGCTTTTGCCGCGGCGTCCACGTTCGCAAAATGCTCAGGAATCCTTGCATGCGTGTCAAAGCTGTCAATAACATTGAAATGTTTTACATATTCCGGCGTCTGTACCGGCAAATCCGTTGCACTTCCTCCGCAGATAATCATCACGTCAATTTTGTCTTTCCACTGCGCCGTGTCCGCAATGTTGCAGACTGCCGCCTTATCTGTGAGTATTGAAACATCGGCAGGGTTCCGCCTCGTAAAAACTGCCGCAAGCTCCATGTCGGCATTCTGGCGGATGGCACACTCCACGCCACGCCCCAGATTGCCGTAACCTAAAATTCCTATTCGTGTATTCATGTTGTCTCCTTTTTGCTCCCAAAAATTTATTATTATTACGATTGTATTATAACATAGTTTTTGACGTGTTTGTAATGAACTTTTTGTTTTATGTATTATCTGCCTTTTACCAACAACCGGATTGTCATAAACACGATTACAATAGCGCTTGAAACGGCAGATAACACGAACATATTGTCAATGCTTGATTTCGTCTGATTCACCATGATTAACGTATTCTGAAGCGTAAGAACGGAGACTAGCGCGTCAATAAAGTTAATTGTCCGCAATTCTGTCACAAGAATATTGTTGTGACTGCCGTGTTTTTGTTTTCGAATTTAAATTGATGCCATTGTGAGTTTATAAGTTGTGAAAGCGAATACTAACGTGACAGCGAAGGAAAGAAGTGAACTTGTCATTGTCTTAAAGTCATAATCTTTCCTTCGTTTCTTAAGAACTTGATTTATTTTTTTCAAATTTTCTTATTGTATATTTACCTGCATTCCGTTCGGATTTCTAAATGCCGCGCGGTAAACATTTTTATTCCCGCGTATAAACCGCAAATAAGGAAGCAAATATTCCTGATTCATCAAAACAAGTTCTTTTGGTTCTTTCGCGTTTATTGTATCCGTAAAATCATCCACACTTTGCGCGAAGTATGATAAAAAATGTTTATTAACATTCTCCATATGATATTTCAGCCGCGGCTGATACTTTAATCATAGAAGATTTACTCCAAAAGCAGAACAACACCTTTCCTATTTTGTGTCGATTTCAAACATCTTCCCCATTCCGTTCCCGAAGCTTCCTGTTAATCTGCTCCGACGTTCGAAAATCCGCCCAGAATACATATCCTACAATGGCAACATACGCAATGAAAATCACAAGCAGCATTCCCGTTACCATAGAAAAATCAGAAATATCGAACCATTCAAACCAGCAGCCAAATCCCATCACTACCGCGTTAATGTAGAGATACCCGACAATATGCTGTATCAGTAAACATCCTTTTCCTGCCTTCTTTGAAGAGGCTCTGTAAATAAACTGACAAAGAGAACAAAAGAACGATACGATTAAAATCTGCCACAGAATATCTACGGTCAGCGCAGCATGTCTTCCGTAAAAAACCGTAATATAACATGCCGTCACCACTGTTGAAATCAATGTAATGACCGAAAAATAGTACATCGTCAGCTTTATTTTTTCAAATATAGTTTTCATATCTCTCACCTCTACAATCCTAATGCTTCTTTCAGATTATTTACATACTGTCTGGAAATAATGATTTTTTCCCCGTTTTTCAGAGCCGCTTCAAATCGTCCTCCCAATGCCGGAGCCAGGCTGTTGATTTGATTCAGATTTAATATACAGGATTTACTGACTCTGATAAAATCTCTCCTCGAAAGCATTTCTTCTATCTCATACAATTTATTTTTTATCTCATAAACCTTCGTCCTGCCATACGCGAAAACTTTTTGCTCCACATATTCAAAATAAAATACATCCGACGGTTCTATGAGATGAAGTTTGCCGTCCAGCCATACCTGAAGTTTGTGGATTGCTTTGCCCTCGTCGCCCCGTTTCAGTTCCGAAATCAATTCCATTACCCGCGGATTTAACGAAGCGGATTTGATAATAATTTCCTCTTCCTCACCCGGAATCGGCTCTATAATGGTAATTTTCATACAGCCTCCCTCTTTTTTGCCGTTACCGCTATCAAAACTAATGTTATCATACCACAAACAAACAGAAAAAGAACCTGTAATTCATCGCTTATCACTTTAGCGTCTATAAAAATATCGATTCCCATCGCTTTTCTGTACCCTTCCAGAACCTCAATACGCACGCCCTCAAATGTTTTTGCCAGCATATCTTCACACATGGCTTTGCGCATCAGAGACGCCCCGTGTAAAATCGGAAAACACTTTAATACGGTGACCACACTATCCGTCAGGCTCCCTACCGGAACATAAACCGCCCCCATAAACCCGACGAGCGTTCCCACCACCATGGCAATGCTGCCCCACGCATTTGTACTTTTTACAAAAAGTGCGGCAAGATAGGAGATGACCGAAAATAAAATGACATTAAGAAACGTATATCCCAATACTTTTGCCGTTACAAAAAATGAAAGCAGCACACCGCCTGTCATGCCGATATAAGACATATATCCCAACAGCGTAACCGCGCAAAAAACAAATCCGATTATCACGGCGCTTATAATATAAGAAACCGCAATCATAAATCTGCTCACCGGCGCTGTGTAAAAGCTTTTTAATTTGTCGCTTGTCTTATCCGATACCATCGTGCCAATTACCGTAAGTGTGACCGTAAGCGAATTTACTACCATCAGTCCCGCCAATGTCCAGTACTGCGTCAAATGTCTCGCGTTTTCTTTGTCCATTGCGGCGTTCCTCGCGCCTCCGTACTGTTCCAGCAAATCCGTAACAGACTCTGCATTCATCTCTCCCAGAAAAATTCCCGTCAGCGCCAGCACAATTATCATCGCCAGAATCGAAAAAAATACCGCGCCCTTATCCTTTAAAAACACCAGACAATTCCTTTTTACCATACCGGTCAGCTTAATCATCGCTTCTGCCTCCTCCCATTGCGTTTAAAAACACGTCGTCCATCGTCCCCTGTATCACTTCAAATCCGTCTATCAGCTCTTTCACGGTTTCCAAAATCGGTATTGCGGATATTGTGGAGGGCACGAAAACTTTCACTTCCTGTCCGCAGCGCTCAAACTCTTCTCCCGTCCGTTTCAGCAGCGCCGCAAGTTCCTCCGCTCTGTCGCCTTTTGGTACTAACGTCAATTTATCCTTCGCAAACGTTTCCTTTAACGTAAACGGCGTTCCGAACTCAATCAACTGTCCATTTTTCATAATACCGATATGTCCGGATTCTGCCGCTTCCTCCATATAATGCGTTGTCAGAAAAACTGTCATTTTCAATTCCGTCCGCAACCGGTGTATCGTCTCCCACACGATTTTTCTGGAAGCCGGGTCCAGTCCGGTCGTCGGCTCATCTAAAAACAAAATGCTCGGCGTATGTAAAAGCGCTCTCGCAATCTCACATCTCCTCTTCTGTCCTCCCGACAGCTTCCCGAATCTCCGGTTCATCAGCTCTTTTAAATCAAGTATTTCGCAAATTTGATTGATATGCTTTTTTAATTCATCTGCATTGTTCTCATACAGACTTCCTCTGGATAACAGATTTTGTTTTACCGTCAAAATATCGTCCAGACAATTATTTTGATAAACAACGCCGATTTTTTGTTTTATTTTTTCATTCTCCGCCCCCAGTCGGCAACCGTCAATGATTACTTCTCCGTCCGTCGGTTTTAGCAGCGTGCAAAGCATATTGATTGTCGTCGTTTTACCTGCGCCGTTTTCTCCCAGAAATCCGAACAATTCTCCTCTTTGTACAGAAAAACTAACGTCATCAACTGCCTTTATTTCATTAAAATATTTTTTCAGCCGGCAGACCTTAATAATCTCCTCCATAGACCGCATCTCTCCTTTTTCAACTACATTTTCTACAGTATAGTGTTGCGAAAAGGATCCTGCAATAGTACGCATTGTAAGTTGCGTTACAAGACAAATAAGCTGCACCAAAGACACGATAACCTGCATCATATCTGTATGACCCTGTCAAAGTCGTCTGTTCCTGTTTCCCGATGGCTGACCATGATAACCGCCCTGTCTGTCATTAATTTTCTGACGGCTTCGTTTATCTTCTGTTCACTCACAATATCCAGTGCGGAAAAAGGTTCATCCATCAAAAGAATTGGCGCGTCTTTTAAAAATGCCCTTGCAATCGCAATCCTCTGCTTCTGTCCCCCCGACAGATTTTCTCCGCCCGCGCTGATAACTGTATCATAGCCGTTTGGCAGTTTTCGGATAAATTCATCCGCATATGCGGACTTTGCCGCGCGCACTATCTCTTCCCGCGTTTTGGGGACGCTGCCATTACTTCCATACGCGATATTTTCCGCAACGGTCCCCTCAAACAAATAACTGTTCTGGGAAATATATGTCATCATGCCCCGCAGCTGCCATAAATCGTATGCATTGATATCTTTTCCGTAGATTCGTATCTGCCCGGGTTCAACCGGATAAAACCCCATCAGTAGTTTTAACAGCGTACTTTTTCCGCGTCCGGAACGTCCCCTTACGATGATTTTCTCGTTGCGCCGTACTTTCATGCTCATATTGTCAAAAATACGCTCCGTGCCATAAGAAAACATCAGTCCGTTAATATCAACCGGCTCCGCCGTATAATCCACAGACACTGCTTCTTTTCTTTTCGCTTCCTCATTTGTAAGCTCCAGAAAATCAAACACTCTTCCTGCTTTCACCAGCGATGTTTGAAACACCGCCATGGAGCCCCCCAGCTTCTGCATTGCGCCGCTGATATTCATCTGCAGCGTAACGACCGCCATGACGGTTCCATAATCCAGTTTTCCTCTCTGACACAGCAGGACGCCCGCGGCAATTGTTCCGAAGCTTCCGAGGATTCCCAGCAAAAAATTCATCATCTCAAGCCCCGCCGCTTTGTTGGTTCTTTGTTTTTCCTGCGCGCACACTGTTTCATTCTCGTCATGAAAATGGGAAAGCACTATCGACGAACCCGCATATAGTTTTAACACGGAAAATCCCCGCAGAATATCGCTAAAGTAATTCGCCAGTGCCGTTGTGCTCCTTTGAACTTCTTTTGCGCTTTTCTTGATTTTGCTGTTTAATTTTACGGACATCAATACCGTTATGCCGCAGAATATAACCGATATCACAGTCAGTATCGGACTGTACAGATACATTGCCAAAAGCGACGCGGCTCCCACCGCAATATTTCCTAAAACCCAGTATACATGCGAGAACCAAGAATCTTTTAGAGAGTTGGCATCCCAATTTAATGTTTTTAGTGCTTCGCCGCTTTGACTATTTACATAATAATTCATATCGAGTTTCATTAGTTTCTGAAACAAACGCAGTTTGATTTCAAATACCATCGTTCGCACAAGTTTAATCTGAAAATAGCGCAGATACGGAAAAACGCATTTTAACAGAACGACTGCCATACACAGAATCAATGCCACGCGAAACTGCTTCATATTTCCAAACTCAACTGCATTTAACGTCTGCTTATTGATGTAAGAATATGAAACATGCAGAACCGCTTCCATGATTAACGTAACGGTTAAAATGGTCCAGTACAAATAACAATGTTTTCCCATATACGCGAAATATCTTTTTAAGTCTCTCATTCCTGACCACCTCCCGCCTGTTCGTATTCGACAGCCATCCGGTAATAGATGCCTCTCTTTTCCATGAGTTCCTCATGTGTTCCCCGTTCCGCAATCGTTCCCCCATCCACCACCAAAATCATGTCATACTCTTTTACCGTAGAAAGCCTGTGCGCAACCGTAACAATCGTTTTGTCTTTGGCTGCCCCGTCAATTGTCCGGCAGATAAACGCTTCGTTTTCACTGTCTAACGCGGAAGTCGGCTCATCCAACAGCAAAACGGGAGCCTGCTTCACAAGAGCCCTTGCCAGTGCAAGCCGCTGTCGTTGTCCTCCCGACAGATTGTTTCCGTTTCGCGGCAGCACCGTATCCGCTCCCATCAAAAGTGCATCGATAAATTCGTCGCATTTTGCCAATTTTAACGCTTCCTTTACTTCTTTTTCCGAAGCGTCGGGATTGCCGATTCTTACATTTTCTTTTACCGACATCGGAAATAACGCCGGTTCCTGCGATATCAGCGCCATACGGTTTCTAATCTGCCCGGGTGCGCTGTCACAATAAGGCGTTCCTCCGTACAGAATCATTCCCTGCCTGCACTCAAGCTGTCTGCTAATCAGTTTTAAAATCGTACTTTTACCGCTTCCGCTTCGTCCAACCAGAGCTGTTTTCGTTCCTCTCTCCAGCAAAAAGCTGATATCGTGAAGCACTTGCTTATCGTCATACCCGAACGAAACATTCCGAAATTCTACCACCGGTTCCACGTCTTTGATATCAGCCGTTGTATTGGTTTCCTCCGGCGGCATTTCTATCATATAAAATACTCTGCTGATTGTTACCATTGCCGTCTGCGAACGGACGACAAGCTGATATGAGCGTCCTAACGGAGCAATTAATTTTTGAACCGCGCTGATAAACGTAATTAAAATTCCGATTGATATGCTTCCCCGAAATACCAGCCAGCCTCCCAGACACAGCGCCAAAGCAGGCGGTATTTCCTGAATCGCCCTTGAAACCGGCTCGATATGATACTGGCGAAGGTCCGTGTCATTCGATATATCAAACGTCTTTTTAAGTGCCTGATAATATCTGTTTTCCATCAGACTTTGCAGATTGTAGGATTTGATAATTTCCACACCCTCAAACGCTTCCTGAATATGGTTATTGGTATAGCCAAGCTCTTTGACATACCGAAACTGGCGCAGTTTTACCGGTTTCATTCTGTGAATATTAAACGGCACCAGAATCAAAAGCGGAAACAGACAGACAAGCGCAAGCACAGGATGGATTGAAAGCAGATATACGGAATATACGATGACCAGAATCGGAACGGACAGACAGTCTTTAAAATAATCCTGCATAAATCCCGCCAGTTCCTCCATATCCGACGACAGCCGCTCCATCAGGTCGCCAAAATTCTGTTTACTCATAAACTCCGGCGACGCATTCATCATGCCGTCCAGCGCGTCATTTCTCAAATCTTTTAACAACCTCCTCCCCACAACGCCTGTCATGGCAGTCACCAGATAATGAGAGACCATTCCGAGGACGATAACGCCTGCCATTTTCAGAAAAATTGTCATTATCTGCAAATTGGTATCTTTCAAAATGGCAGTATCTATCATCTGCCTTAAAAAATCTATCACCATTACCGACGCGGCAGACGCGCCTATGCTTGATAATACGGCTGTTACCATAGGCACCCGGTATTTTTTTGTGTACGCAAACAGCTTTTTCATATAGACATCTTCCTCCAAATCCGTTATACTTTTTACATAATATCAAAGAGAATTTCATGAAACAACACTGTTTTCACAGTTATTTTATATACTTTTTGCAGCCCAGTTTTGCCAAAAGTATAATTTCTATAGTATTTTAGGGAGGAATTACAAGATGCCCCAGCAGGACCGATATAAGGATAGAATGATTCCCATTGAATTTGAATTCTATGACAGATTAGAACGTCTTCCTGTACCAGACCGATGCTCTATCGTGCTGATTACATGCGGTACTGCCACGGTAAATATAAACGGTTTCTTTCAAAGTCTGGTTTCCCCGAGCGTATTGTGCCTTTCCCAATACGATACCGTCACTTTGATTCACTCTCAAAATTTAAGCGCCAAAACGTTTCATTTTGACCCGTGGTATATTAAGGCATGTCTGAAATTTGATAATCTTGAAGATGATATTGAAATTGACGAAAGATATGTGTATAACCGCCAGATGATTTATATGTTTACAAAACATCACGGTATGTTTCAGGGCATTTTCCGCCTGACGCCCCAGCAGTATCTTCACATCAATGAACTGATGCTGATGATTGGCGCCGAAACATTTTCACAAAGCGACGGATTCTGGACCTGCCGTATCCGAAGGATGCTGCTGCAGACGATAAACTGCATTTATGATATTTTTGTTGACCAGAGAAAGCTTCATTTTTTTGAACTTTTTGAACATCAAAATCCCTGTACAATCTGCGCGGATTACATTCAGGCAAATTACAGTAAAGACATTTCTCTTGACGAACTGTGCCGTCTTGTCAATATTAACCGTACCACGCTGAATCAGAAATTCAAAAACCAGTACCACTGTACCTGTATGGAATATCTGCTGCGCTGCCGCCTGAAAATGGCGCAGGAGCTTTTATCCAACACCAATATGAAAATTAGTGAAATCGCCGAAAGCTGCGGGTTCAAATATGACTCCTACTTTGCCCGGCAATTTACAAAAAAACTGGGAATCACCCCCGCCGCATACCGCAAAAACGCTCTTGGGTATACGGCGTTTGAAGGTGATGCCGTGAAGGAACTGCATTAATCATTCTTCTCGATATCCTGCCAGTTGACATTGCTTAGGATTTCGGCGTTCTCACCGATAAATGCTTTCCCTGCTTCCTCGTCTTTCTGTAAATGATATAACATCCATGCCGTCATGTATCCGTCTGTCCTCATCTGCATTTCGCCGTGTTCCGCTCCGGAAACTCTTGCCCGGAGTTTGAAAACACTGCCGCCGATTTCGTTATAGTTATCTATCAGTGAAAACAGCGGCGCGACACCGGCAAAATCATTCTCCGAATATTTGCCCGTATCATCCGAACTTGCCGTTCCGGCTGTCATAAAATAAGGAATTGTTATTTTGGAAACATCATATTCCCACCCCATATTTTTTGCAAGCAACGGATACGCGGCGCTTCCCGTAAAAATTGTTTTAAACTGACTGCTGTTTTCATATTCCGTAACTGCCCTGACTGCTCCCGCGCCGCCTTGAGAATAACCGACAATACCGATATCCTCCTGACTGATTTTTTCATAAAAAATACTGCTTTTGTCATTGCCGAGAGACAACATATACTCCAGTGTTGCGGAAGCCGACAAGCCTGTTCCGGTCTGTCTGTCATCATTTCCAACTACTATAAATCCCCATGAAGCAAGTCTTTTAAAAAACGCTTCATAATTTAAAGCCGCCGTATTACTGCCATTTACCACAATAATCATCGGATACTGCCCCGTTTTATTTTCAAGTTCGGCAGGATACCAGATACGAATATTTTTAATCATGTTATCACCGGATTTTATCACCGTATTGGATACGTCATACGTTCCAATTCCCGCATATTTTTTCTCTAATGCCGAATCAGATTGAAACGCCATATAATAATCATCCGCAAGCCACGCCTTACCCGAATCTATTTTATTTTTTACAAGCAGAAATACAACTGCCGCAGCTATCAAAACAACAATACTGACCAGCACGACACCTATTATTTTTAACATTTTTTTCATTCCTTCTCCTTCTGCTTGACAAGGCAGCTTCGTTTTAATAAACTATAGTCATATAGAAACAAATGTATTATTTTGATACATATGTTCCAATTACATTTTTATTATATTGACAGGAAATCGGAGTGTCAACGGAAATTGCACACTCAAAGGCTGTAAACACGCTATGCGGAACAAAAAGGAGGATTTTGTACCCTTATGAAAAAGAATCAAACGGCATTCTTAAAATTATGCCTTGCCGACGCCCTGATACAGCTTATGAATACGCAGAAGTTTGATACAATCAATGTAAACGCGATTTGTAAACAGGCGGGTATCGGAAGAACTACATTTTACAGATATTTTGATAATAAAAACAGCAAAGAGGATTTACTGGTTTTCAAAATCAATTACGAATGGGAATGTTACGCGCAAAAGCACGAGGAGGATGTGCAGACGGATAAAGGCTTCGCGCTGACCAACTTCATTTACGAGAACAGACAGTTTTTTTCCCTGCTTTACAGAAACGGTCTGATTATGGCAATTATGCGCGCGTTTGAAGCTTTGATACCGGCGGGCGAACCATATGATAAATCCTCTTCTTATTTAGTATCGTTTTTTGTTTACGGATATTTCGGAATCATTTATCAATGGATAAAATATGGTTTTGACGAAACGCCAAAGCAGATTCAGCAGCATATCACCGATACCTTTTCGGCAGGTCTAAAGAAAAATTCATAAAACAACTGATTAAAATAGAAAAGGAGAACCGTCCATGAATCTTCGTACCGCATCAACCGCCGACGCGAAAGCGTTACTGGAACTCTACGCCCCATATGTAGAGAAAACCGCAATTACATTTGAATATGTCGTTCCGACGCCGGAAGAATTTGAAAACCGAATAACACGTACCCTCAAAAATTACCCGTATCTCGTGGCAGAACAAAACGGCGAACTGCTTGGCTACGCCTATACCGGTCCGTTTGTCGGACGCGCCGCCTACAAATGGTCTGCGGAAGTTTCTATTTATATTAAAGAAAATAAGCGGAAAATGGGGATTGGAAAGAAATTGTATGCGGCTCTGGAAGAAATTTCCAAAGCCCAGAATATTCTCAATCTGAACGCCTGTATCGGTTACACAGAAACCGAGGACGAACATCTGACCAACAACAGCATGGAATTTCACACGCACATGGGATACACTCTCGTTGGAAGATTTCACAACAGCGGTTATAAATTCGGACGCTGGTATGACATGATTTGGATGGAGAAGCTTATCGGGGAGCATCCTGACAAACCTTTACCGGTTGTACCTTTTTCTGAGTTAAATGATATCGATTATAGCAGACATTCCAGTTGACAGTCGTACGGTTCTGCCTCCACATGCTTTTGATGATATACCTCAGCCTCAACACACCCCATTGCCCGATAGAACGCCTGACTTTCCACTGCGGAATGCGCGGATATATACAGCTTTTTCGCTCCGTTTTCCTTTGCCCATTCTTTCGCCGCCGCAAAAAGACATTTACCGATTCCCTGCCCTCTCATGTCTTCCGATACATGAATGCTTGTCAGGTCGAGATATCGTTGTTCACCGCCAAACAGTCCTGATTCTACGGAAACAAACCCTTTTAAAACACCGCCGCGAAACGCCGCGTATACAAAACCGCCCGTATCGGCTGTGTTTTTCAGACAACCGACAAGAAACTGATACTCTTCTTCGGACCAGTCATCAATAAACGGCGCATCTTCAATCACCCATTCCTCATTCCGTCTTCTCCGGCATTTTGTAACAACCTGATGACGAATAAAACTGCCGAATAATTCCCGGGTGATTTCATCTGAAGTTAATTTCCTATATGTATTCATCATTGAAAATTCCTCTCCGCCTGTCAATATTCTATGCTTCATTATATGAAGTTTCACCATAAATTTCAACGCTTATTTTAACCCTTTAAAAATACCCCTCGCACCAACAGCAATCAGAAGAGACACCACGCCCGAAAATAAAACAACGCCAAATTCATAACCCCTACAAACCTCAAACAGAACGCCATATAATGCATTTCCCAATGGCTGCGCGCACATAGAAACGGTTAAAATGACAGACATAACCTTGCCGATGAAATGCTGCGGCGTTTCTGTCTGGATAAAAGAAATCATCAGTACCGTTAAAATTGTTGAGAAAAACATAATCATAAAACAACATACCGTTAGAACGATATAATTTATCATTCCCGATGAACATACTGCCAGAAAACCGCTCACCGGAAACACACACGCTACGCAGCACATCACAAGATTACCTGATTTATGGATTGTCAGTTTTTCCGCGAAAATACCGGAACTAATACCGCCTGCTAAACCTCCCGCCGCCAATGCTCCCTGCGCAAACCCATAGAGTCTGTTTGCCAGCGGCGCTTCTAAATCGAATACCTCCGTTATCAGATAAGGCAGCGCTACAATCACCATTGCTCCCAGAAACAAATTAATCCCACAGACTACAAGAAGCGCTTTTTGAATAGCCGGTTTCTCTTTTCGGATAAACCAGACGCTCTGTATAAAATCAGCTTTTGCTATTTTTAATATACTGCCGCCTGATGCCTGCTTCTGAAACGGTATCTGAATGAACAGTTCCAAAACCGCCGACAACGTAAAACATATGATACACACCCACAATATTGGTTTTAACCCGTACGCGCTATACAAAATGCCTCCCAGCACAGGACCTGCTAAGGACGCAAAAGAGCCGATGGTATTGATTATAGAATTTGCCGCCATAAATTTATCCTGACTGGTAAGCGCAGGCACGCTTGCCTGAACGGACGGCTGATACGCGCCTGCAATACCGTAAAGAAGCATCAGCGTAACCGTCAGGAGAAAAACAAGGTTCCCTACGTTCATGAGTAAGTAAAACGATAAAATAACCGCCGCCGTAAAAAAATCCAATATCACCATAACATTTCTTTTATTGACTCTGTCCGCGGCAATCCCGCCAACAGGCGACAACATGACTGCCGGAACAAAGGCGCATGCCATAACCGTTCCGTAAAGCGCCGATGAACCCGTCAAATTTAACAGATACAGCGGTAACACAAATCGAATTATCGCGTTGCCAAACAGTGAAATAATCTGACCGATGACAACCATCGTAAAATCCTTTGTAAATAGTTTTTGTTTCATTCTCCAGACCTCCATAATTGTTGTTTAATTTAATACCAAACGTCGGTATGTATATTATTCAAATAAAACTGCCCTGTTCAGAGGGCAGATATTTATTTGCTTTTTTGATAAATAGACGTCAATTCCTGTAATCTTTCCAGCATTTCATCGTCAATCATATCCAGTCCGAATCCCTGCATCATCTGTTTGAACACCATAAACTTACAGTAAGATTCTTCCTCGGAACTGTCAAATATCATCGGATTCATCCAGACATTTGCCACAAGTAAAATCAATTCCGCGAGCTGCTTTGGATAATCCGTTTTGATAGAACCGTCCAGCCCCCCCAGTTCGATAATCGGCATAATGTAATTTGGCGCCGCGTTCTCTATGGTATCATGCAACAGACTGAAAAGCAGCTTAGGATTATTATGAAAATCCGGAGCTACCGTAAAAATGTCGTTCTGTACCGGACGGTTAATGGATTCCTTAAAAATCGTCTTTAGCTTTTCCCTGCCGTTCAGGTCCGTGCGGTCACGAATTACCGCAAGCATCTGATTCGACTCGTCCGTCATTCTGTCCGTAACCGCAACCAAAATATCTTCCTTTGATTTAAAATGGTGATAGATAGCGCCTTTGCTAAGACCGCCTAAATTATCGATGATATCCTGAATGGAAGTATGCTCGTATCCCTTTTCCATAAACAAACGAAAAGCAACATCCAATATTAAATTCACCGTTTCTTCGGGATGCTTATTTCTTGCCATTGTCTTTCACCGCCTTAACATACTTTAGGTATGTAATTAAATTATCATATCAGCGGTATGTTTGTCAAGGTATTATATCATTTTCCTATATTTCTATTAGCAAATGAACTTCACTGGATTTATTTTCTGATACAATAAACGGAACTCTGCCGTTAAATAACAAATCTTTTATAACCACATTGTGCGGATGATGATACCTGTTATTTATTCCTGCTGATATAATAAAGTAAGCATCTATTTTTGACAATTCCTTATTATAATTGTATTGTGAACCATGATGTGGAATTTGTACACAGCCTATACTATCCCAATATTCCTTATACGCATCTGTCAAACTTTTCCACTTATAATTCCCCGAAGCATCATAATCACCCATATATAAACATCCCACCCGATTTAAACCGGATGTGCAGCAAAAATTTTTACAATGCTTAAAATCAGATATCTCTTGCCGATTCCCACATTTTTTCATTCCTAAGTATAATGTCATTGAATTTGTATTAAAAGAACCTTTTACCGCCCTATAAGCTTTTTTATCCTTTTACGTTCATTCCCATTCCCCTTTTCCCAAATTTTATGTAAATCTTCATTGTCCATATTTTTACCAAATGATTTATTTAATTCATCTTGTAACTGTTTTACTCTGTCTTCCCTTCTAAAATTATATGGTATATACAGCCATTTTTCATATATTTTATTTTCCTTAACATCATCAGGAAAAATAATCTGTGCAACATTGTCACCAGACGAAACACTTTGCGCATTAATGTTATTTCTAACTTGCATATCAACACCTGTACCGACTTGGTACAATGTAGTATTTGAATTTAAGTTCGAAATAGTGTATGGATTTTTTAGGAAATCAGCCGCGAACAGAACTTCTATTCTCATATTTTATCAAATTGTACAATTGCAAATACTTGTTATCCTTATCCGTTATTAATGGAAAAAATATCTTTTTGACTTTACAGTGTTCTAATAAGCAAGGTAATCCATTTATATGGTCTTCATCCAAATGTGAAATAAATAAAGTGTCAATAATTTCATCCTTCTCAAAATTATTTTTTATACACCCTTCAATTAAATCCTCGTTTTTTGACGAACCACAATCATAAATTATATTTATCCTTTTTCTATTGAAAATAAACTGTTCACAATAAAACGCGCCTTGACCTACAGGTAAAAAACTTCGAATCATCTTAATCCCTCCCCTTTGTAAACGTTATTTTATATTATACTTTTATAAATAGTTATGTGTTTCTTTTCATCTTCCCCCTTATCTCCCCTACCAGCTCGTGAACTTTCGTACATGGGCACATCTCTGACGGCTTAGTTTTTCTCTCCCTGATACATTGCTCATATTTCTGTGATGCAATCTCAATGGCGTTCTCTTCGTTTCCACCCCTGCAAAGTTTTCTATATAGATGTTTGTTCGTTTTGGAATACTTTTGCCCGGTCTTCTTCTCATATGTCTTTCCAAACTCAGCACAACAATTACTTGATTGACAAATTGTCGGCATTAATCCGAAATATGCATACATCCATATTTCAAAGCATGGGTTTGACCAACCAACGTGAATATCTTTAGATTCTGCTCTACGTATAATTTCATCAAAATCTTTTACCTGATCCCTGTCAAAAACAATCCATGGTATACGATATTGTGCTTCAGATGTCATAAATTCCATACATTTATCGATCATTTCATTTGTCTTTGTTTGCAGTACACGAATAACTAACCTGCTTTGCATTTCATGCGGAATCTCCTCTTTTAGTCCGTCAAAAAAACATCGTTCCGTTCCCTGTGTGTCAGTCACAATCAAATAATATCCTAATCGTGGTACTTGTGCGCTTTCTTTCAGCCGCTGCTCTCGTGTTTTTCTATTGCCCGTTCTATCTCCACGCCCCATCGTCAATCCTCCTCAATTCCGTAAATCTTTTCTATTCATCTGTCAAAAATATCAATACTTTTTAAAGCGGGAATTGCTCCATATTTTCCGGACAAATAATTCTTTTCATAACTCTCGTCTTTTCTTATTCTGCCTCCATCCTCATCCACAAAATCTGCTAAAGAATATAATGCAGAAATTCCCTCCTCATCTTTTTCAGTAAACCAAATCTCGTCTCGCCTTAATAGTTGATTCGAAAGCTGCCATGTATCATGCGTTGTAAACACCAATTGCGCATGATTAACATTAATTTGAGGATTTAAAAACGTTAAAAGAAAATTTCTCACTAGCAAAGGATGTAATCTTGCATTTAACTCATCAATAAAAAATACGCTTCCTTTTTTCAAAACTTCCTGCAATTCAGGATATAAAGAAAACATTTTTAATGTACCTGCTGATTCTGACCCTAACGGGATTTCCGCCATTTTCTCTGAATGAATCTTTTTATGAAGCGCATTAATTCTGTATTTTTCTTCCTTTGACTCTCCTTCACTTTGTATTTTCTCTATACGAAAATCTTTAATATGCTCGTCAAAAGATGAAAAATACTCTACCACCTTTTTCTGGACTACTCTGTCATTGACAAACCCCTTTGGCAGCCTTCTTGACAAAAATAAATTTGTTACAGCATCCCCAAAATCCGCCAATTCATTTGCAAAAAACCAATCTCTGACAGCTTTACATTTTTCTATCTTCAATTTTGCACCCAATGATATAACAAGTACCTGTTTTTCCAGTGCTACGGCAATATTATCTCTACTGTTTTCAGGCAATCCTGCCAAGTCTAACGTATCCTCTGAACGATAAAATACAGAAGAATATTTTCTTGCCGTTTTAGCTTTCACGTTAAGCCATTCCTCCGTAATCCCTTCCAAGCCGACGCAAAAGCCATAATTATAAGATTTTTCAGACTTATCCTGGGGAATGGTAAAATACACTTCAAAACTGGAATCTGCATTCTCAGATAATTCATCAAACAAAAACGGTGTCGGTCTATACTCATCAAACTTCTCTTCTTCATCACCATATTTAAAAGAATTCACCACATACTCAGACATATATTCAAAAGCATTGTAAACATTGGACTTCCCGCTTGCATTTGCACCATAAATAGCGGCAACAGGCAAAATCTTTTCATTTCCCATCGAAACTACTCTTTCTGAAAATTCTGTCATTTTTGCCGCCGACATATCAAGTGTCGCTTCATCTCTAAACGATTTAAAGTTTTTAAAATTAAATTGGATTAACATATAATTTTACCATCCTTCTATTTACTATTATAGCCATTTCAACATAAAATTCAACATCTAAATGTGATTTTTTCTCATTTCAAAGTATTAATACTATTAAATTCAAGATTTATATAAAATGATACACTATCTTTAAATATTTCTACAAAAATTCATTGGACTTCCCCCACTCCAAAAAGTATAATAAGTTATACAAATCATACTTTTCAAACACAGGAGGCAGCTTATGAAAAAACCAAAAGGGAAATACGCGTGGACCGTTACGGTCGGCGAAAAAGGTCAGATAGTCATACCAAAACAGGCGCGCGACATCTTTGAAATCAAGCCGGGCGATACGTTAGTCATCTTAGGCGATGAGAAAAGAGGTCTGGCGATTCCGCCTAAAAGCCTGTTTGCCCAATTCGCTTCCGCAATTTTTGACACCGCCGCAGACAGTGAAGAGGAGGAATAACCATGAGGAAATACTATCTGGATAATATCCGTTGGTTTACTGTGATACTGGTATTGATTTACCATGTGTTTTATATCTTCAACGGCGTCGGCATTCCCGGCGGGATACCGGACGCCAAAAATATTGCCGCGTTTGATACGGCGGCAGCCATTTTGTACCCGTGGTTTATGGTGCTTTTGTTTCTCATCGCAGGAATCAGCGCAAGGTACGCTTTGCAGAAGCGGACAAACAGACAGTTCCTTTGCGAACGCGCTGTGAAACTGCTGCTTCCTTCAACATTAGGGTTATTTGTTATTCATTGGATTACAGGATACCTGAATATCAAACTAGGCGGCGGACTTGCCTACATACCGGCTGCTCTTCTCTATCCCATCTCTGTTATCAGCGGAACCGGACCGTTATGGTTTATTCAGATGTTATTTCTATTTTCGTGTATACTAATACTGCTAAGAGTGATAGACAAATCCGATAAAATATGGACGGTATGCCGGAAAATGAATCTGCCGGTGATACTGCTTCTTTTTCTTGTTATCTGGGGAGCCTCGCAAATCCTGAACATGCCGGTTTTAACAATGTACCGCTTCGGCATTTATTTGATATCGTTTCTGATTGGATATTATATTTTTTCACACGAAACCATACAGGAGCAGATAGAAAAAATCCGCATTCCCATGTCCTGCCTTGCCATATTAAGCGCAATCCTTTACGCGCTTTATTACGGCGGCACGGATTATACGGCTCCTTCCTGCCTGCAAAGCATTTTCACAAATTTATATTTATGGATTGTGGTACTTGCCGTAATCGGCTGCGGCAGAAAATATTTTAATAACGAGACCGCGTTTACCCGATATATGACAAAATCCAGCTTTGGCATATACATTCTGCATTATCCTGTATTAATGGTTGCCTGCTATGTTCTATGCTATTTTTTTGATTTTCCGGCAATATGCAACTATGGTATTGCGCTTATTGTTGAATTTGTAATAACATTTTTGTTATATGAATTGATAAAACGAGTTCCGCTCGCGCGGTATGTCGTCCTTGGGATAAGACCACAGGCATCAGAAATAAAACGGAGAAATAATCATGAATAAAATTTTGTTAATAGATGACGATAAGGACCTTTGCGCATTGATTCAGAAAAACATGCTGCAGGAAGATATCAGCTCGGACTGCTGTTATTCGGGAAAAGACGGTCTTATAAAATTAAAAGAAAATAAATATCAGCTTGTCATACTCGATGTTATTATGCCGGGAGATGACGGTTTTGCAATTTTAGAAAAAATCAGGGAGATAAGCAGCCTGCCGGTCCTGATGTTTACATCAAAAGATGACAGTGCTTCTAAAGTACGCGGATTGAGGACAGGCGAGGACGATTATTTAACAAAGCCTTTTGAAATGGACGAGCTGAAGGCGCGCGATATCTCCCTGATACGCCGCTACACCTATTTTAATCAAAAAGACGTCTTACCTGAGACAATTATATTCACCTACAAACCAACAAAAAGCAAAATGGACGTTGATTTGCGGAAATTTCCCCGCTATTCCTTACAACACCTTTGCATGGCATAATACCGACAATTTTTGAAAATGCCAAAAATGGGCGCAAAAAAACAGGAAACCTTTTCTTGATTTCCTGTCTTAGTGTGCCGTTCTGTATGTATGGCGGTTATTCAGTTTTTAACTGGTTGCAATTCTACAAACTGGAATTTATAGATTAACGTTCTATTGGTTATCTATTTTATACCTCAAATGTAACTGCGCTCCAATAGTTTTGCACAATCTTTTTCTTCCAAGCAAAAAAAACACAACTAACCAAAAGCGTAATAGCACCCAACACCACTATCCAAGGGGCTATACCAGAAGATACTATAAACTTTGACACATCATCTCCTGCGGGTGCCATGTCAAACAAATATAATATAGGAACAAAAATCCATGAACCGATAGCTCCTATTGGCATAACCAAAGCGATAAAAGAGAAAATTCTATAAAATTGATTAACACTTGTACTTCTATAAAACATCATATACGCTATAGATAATAGAACTGGCAATAGCATACCAGCAATATTAAAAAGCGATAATGACGTTTCTGTAAATACGCCACCATCATAATTCATATACGCTTCAAAAATGCTGAATTTCGTTATTTTTGCACCACAAAGTATAGCCACCAGAGAATGTCCCGCCTCGTGCAAGATGATATATGCAGGAACGCTGAATATAAGACTTATAAATAAAAATATAATTTTTTTTACTTTTTGATTCATAAATTTTACCACCCCTACAAATCCCGATTT
>CAJTZH010000030.1 GCA_910584325.1 uncultured Lachnospiraceae bacterium
GAATGACGGCGGGAGAAATAGCCGAGCAGTTTGAATTGACAAACGCGACTGTCTCTTATCATCTGGCACAGCTGAAGAAGGCTGATTTGCTGGTCGAGACAAGAGTAAAGAATTTTATTTATTATGAGTTAAATACTTCCGTTTTTGAGGAAGTCATGCTGTGGATTTCACAGTTTAGCGAAAGGAAGGATAGTGATGGAAATGAATAAAGATATCAGGAGAATTGTATTAAGCACGTTGATTTGCCTGCTGCCGATTAT
Source organism: uncultured Lachnospiraceae bacterium (assembly GCA_910584325.1). Classification (GTDB taxonomy): domain Bacteria; phylum Bacillota; class Clostridia; order Lachnospirales; family Lachnospiraceae; genus MGBC120314. Next base: position 261 of record CAJTZH010000030.1, read on the forward strand.
TTACGGTCTGATTGTGTGGAATGACTTACCGGAACTGGTGCCGACCCATTGGGGCGCAGACGGACAGATTGACGGCTACAGTCCCAAAGCGCTTGCTGTATTCGGACTCCCGGTTTTTCTTGCATTTATCAACATTATTGTGAATGTAGCAATTATGGCGGACCCGAAAAAAGTCAATCATTCCGATAAGATGAAGGCGATTGCGACATGGTTTGTTGCTGTATTAAGCCTGATTATCGTCCCGATATGTCTTATGGCGGCGCAGGGGATTTTGATTAACGTACCGCTTATCATATCGTTGATTGTGGGAGTTGTTTTACTGATTGTCGGCAATTATTTACCGAAATGTAAGAGAAATTATACCATCGGCATTAAGCTGCCGTGGACGCTTGATTCTGATGAGAACTGGAACAGGACGCACAGATTGGCAGGGTATGTGTGGACGGTGGGCAGCATTTTGTGTATTCTTGCCGCGCTGTTTGGTCAGATGATGCTGATGCTGCCGATTGTGATTCTGATGACGGTGATTCCGTGTGTATATTCGTTTATTTTGTACCGGAAGGGGATTTAGAATTTAGACGGGATATTTGGAACTATTTAAGGGAGAGATGCGGCTTGGATAACCGGTCTCTCCCTTTGTCATAAAGTTTGTTTCGTTTTATCTATTTTGATAGTTATTTCTGCCATTTTTCTTGTATATCTTAAAATATGCAAGACAGGTAAAGCCTGTAATTATGATAAGCATCATATAGAGTTTGATTGGCGTATAGTCGCCGGTATTCGGTGAACCCTGTCCATATGGCTGTTCTGGTTTGATATCGTCGTTGACATTGTCATCAATATCGTCGGTATTGTTTATATCGCCGTTTGTATTGTCATTATTACTATTGGCTATTTTTGGTATATTTTCGGTCTGTTTAAAATTGCATATCGTACAGCTTCGTTCCTTTGTACCTTCTTCGTTTATTGTAGCTTCCCTTATGATGTTCCAATCGCCAAAGGAATGAGTTGTTTCTTCCGATTTTATGCCGCATTGGCATTCTTTCCAATGGTTGTTTCCATCCGATTTCCATTCATCACTAAATGCATGGGTGTGGCTTTCCTCACCGCCGTCAGCAACCAGCGCGTATTCGCTGAAATGTTCAAGATAGATGATATAGCTGTCCGCTGTCTGTTCTCCGGGTATAACCTCTTTAGTCATTTTACCGTTAATTTCTGTAAGACGGTAACAGGAGAAAGTTTTATCTCTATGTCCTTTTGGAAGAGGAATAATTACTTGAACTAATCCTTCGTAACTGTTAGAAAAATCTTCTTCCTTGTAAAGGAGCGTTAAATCCATCAGATTATAGTGCTTATTTCCTGAAATCGTTTCACCAAGAGCCTCAGATGCTCTCTTTAGACCGTCCTCGTCGTAGACTTCTTTTGCTTTAATTTTGATTTTGGAGAGGTCTATTTCTACATTGTTGTCGTTTTTATGTTTCATATTAAAGGCAGGATTTATGGTAATGCTTGTAATTCTGTCTTCCTCAGGAACATTTTCCGCCTCTGGAGGGAGTTCCACGTCGGTGGAGGATTCATTTTCTTTGTCAAAAAGACCGTTGTCGTGTTTGCTGATATGGAGCGGTTCAGACCAGTTTCCGAGTTTATCGTTATATTCATAAACGCAAACATCAACAGCATACTCTCCGTTAGATAAGTCAGTAAGTCCATAAAAATATTCAGACCAGCTATCTTTCAATATTACAACATCGTTAGTCTTTTCATTTTTAAGACGAATCCAGAAGCTGCTTGTTTTATCATGTCTTAGACGATCCCAGTCCCACAAAAGTGTTGTAAACTTATAGTAGATTTTGGGTGTCCATACTGTTTCGTCAGGAATTGTATTCAGTGTGACAGAATAGCTTTGGCTGTTATAATTGTTGTTTTCATCGATGATAAACAATTCAACTTCGTAGCTGCCAGCAGGCAGTTCGTTGCCTATGTGATAATTATAATTTTGTCTGACATTCCAAGGTTTCCAAAGATATTCGTTTATCCAGATGCGCATCCAATAACGGGTACAATCAGCAGTATCCCACTGGAAACGTCCATCTTCAAATCGCAGACTTTCGGGAACGGGGATTGATTCATCACGCTGTAGTTTAAATGATGCCGTAATAGGGTCACTGGAAGAAGATGATCCATAACCATTCATGGAATGAGCATTAACATAAATTTCGACATTACCGTCAGAAAAAGGACACATAATAGATTTCCAATTGTCATATCGTGCCTCGGTGGTTTGATAATCATTGACAGCAACCGTACTTCCATCACTTGATTTAAAATTGAAGTATACATAGTAATAGTCTGCACCTTCTACCGCATCCCACAGAATATTTTCTCCTGTCTCGTCTAAGTGAAGATTTTTCGGTGCTTCAAGGTTTTCAGTAACAGATATAGATATAGCTATAGGTTCTGTCCACTCGCTGACATGATAATCCCTGTCCATTGCCTGAACAGAAATCCAGTAATTGATGTTTTTATTAGTATAAGGTATTATTAAATTAGAATTGGAAGAACTTTGTGTGTAAAGTGAACGGTCAGCATCATCATTAAAAATACGATAGTTGTAGCGTACCGCACCTTCTACCTCATCAAATTGAATCCCATTCTGAGACTCAGTAAGTCTCACATTTGTCGGGATTGTAAATGTTGCAGTATACGAAACTGTAACGGGAGCAGAATATTCTGTTGAAACATTTGATTCATCGAAGGCGCATACCATAAAATCGTAATTGCCAAAATCAATTAGCCTGCTATAATTATTTTGCCGTTCATAAAAGAAGCGATTGATTTCAACTTTGTTTTCATAACAGGTCTGCATAATTTCATTGCCGTTTACAGTTGTTTTCAACGTGTATCCGTATGCGTTTTCAACCTCGTCCCATACGATAAAGCCGTCTTCTACGCGTACATTCTGAGGAACCGCCAGTTTCGTATCCTTTGTTTTCTCCGTGTTCATCTCTTCTGCAAATATAGTTGATGTCGCCAGTGGAATTATGCCGATAAATGACATCAGTAATACAATTGTCGCATATAAATGCAGAGAATGTTTTTTCATTTTCATAAATTGTTTTCCCTTCTTATATTTTGTATTTTTTTCCAATTCTTCAACATTATAATTTAGAGTACGCAAAAATACAAGTATAAATTGTATTATTTGCGTCTTTCTGTGGAATGTTTTGTAAAATATTCAATAGTAAAAGAATTTTTTACATGCTCTTGAGAACATTGCGTAAATATTATATAATGTAGGGAATAATTCATAAAAAATAGTTATATTGAAAATATATGGAAAAGAGGATAATATGCTGGAACTTAGAAACGTGTCTTATCGTGTGGAAGAGGAGAACGGTACAGACAAAGAGATATTAAAAAATCTGAATCTGACTATGGATGACAGATTTATTGCGATAACGGGACCAAACGGCGGCGGCAAGTCCACGCTTGCCAAGATGATAGCCGGTATCATAAAGCCGACGGAGGGACAGATTTTCTTTGACGGCGAGGATATTACAGATAAATCCATAACCGAGCGCGCCAATATGGGCATTAGTTTTGCGTTTCAGCAGCCGGTGCGTTTTAAAGGAATTACGGTAAAGGATTTGATTACGCTGGCGGCAGGCAATAAGATTTCAACGTCCGGCGCCTGTGAGTATTTGTCGGAAGTGGGACTGTGCGCAAGAGATTATATCAACAGGGAAGTCAACGCAAGTCTTTCCGGCGGAGAGTTAAAACGTATCGAGATTGCGATGATTATTGCAAGGGGAACGAAACTGTCTGTTTTTGATGAACCGGAAGCCGGAATTGATTTGTGGAGCTTCAAGAATCTGATAGAAGTATTTGAAAAAATGCATGAGAAAAACCAGGGTTCCATTATTATCATTTCTCATCAGGAGCGTATTTTAAATATTGCTGACCGTGTGGTGGTGATTGCCGACGGAAGCGTTAAAGAAAATGGAAAAAGAGATGAGATTCTGCCGGAACTTTTAAACGGCACAACGAGCTGCAGGTTTTTTAAGGAGGGTTAGGCATGGACGAGATTCAGAAGACTTTATTAGAGCAGGTTGCAGACCTTCATTCAGTTCCGGCAGGCGCGTATAATTTCCGTGTAAACGGACAGGGAGCAGGAAGAAATACTACTGCCAATATTGATATTGTGACTAAGGAGGATAAGCCGGGAATTGATATTATTATCAAGCCGGGTACAAAGAAAGAAAGCGTGCATATTCCGGTGGTGTTAAGCGCCACGGGATTAAAGGATTTGGTGTATAACGATTTTTATATCGGAGAAGACGCTGATGTGACGATTATTGCAGGCTGCGGTATTCATAACGGGGGAAGTGAAGCTTCCTCACATGATGGGATTCACAGCTTTCATATTGCAAAGAACGCCCGGGTCAGATATGTGGAAAAACACTACGGACAGGGAGACGGCAGCGGTGAACGGATTATGAATCCGACGACGATTATTGAGATAGCAGAAAACGGCTACATGGAAATGGATACGGTGCAGATTAAAGGAATTGACTCCACAAAGAGAGATACGAGAGCCGTTTTATCTGATGGCGCGACGCTGATTATCAAAGAAAAACTGATGACGCACGGCAGTCAGGAGGCGACGACGGACTTTACCGTGGATTTAAATGGTGCAGATTCCAGCACCAACGTCATTTCACGTTCCGTTGCGAAAGACAATTCCGTACAGACATTTCTGGCAAAGATTAACGGCAATAATAAATGTGCGGGACATTCGGAGTGCGACGCGATTATTATGGATAATGCGTCTGTCCGGGCAATTCCTGAAATCACGGCAAATAATGTAGAGGCAAGCCTGATACACGAAGCCGCAATCGGTAAAATCGCGGGTGAGCAGCTTGTGAAGCTGATGACGCTGGGACTGACGGAAGAAGAGGCAGAAGCACAGATTGTAAACGGATTTTTAAAGTAGGAGGAGCAGTTTTTATGATTCCGCGCAGAAAAGGGGAAAAAATATTTTTACTGGTCATTTTGGTGTTTACGGTGTGCGTGATTGTGTATGAGAGTGTACAATCCATGAAACATGACACGAATGCGGCGGATATGATATATGGTTTGTCCGGTCTTGGTCAGGAAAACCTCAGTGAGAAGGATGTTGCGGAATATACGTTTACCAAGACCGCGGACGAAGAAAAAATATGGGAAACCTCCAAACTCTGCAACATTTATGAATATACTGAATATGAGAAAATGCCGCTGGTATACGGTCAGATGCAGACCTTGTTTGGTGAGCCGTTGTATGAAACGGAAAATGTGGAGAATCAGTATGAATACATTATTTCGGTAACGGATGGGGAAGGGGTTGTAACGTATTTAACCGTATATAGTGGACCGAGCGGACCTGCCATAGGCGGCAGACCGGGCGATGAAAGAGCGGCATCTGCATTGCTTACGTATATCTGTTCGGCGAAGGCGTCTGATTATGACTATGAGGGATATTATATGGACATTCCGTGCAGGGTGAGAGAAGGCGTGGAGGACGGTGTTGCCTATCACTGGGAAGAGGAACTTCATCTGAGTGAAGAGGAATTTCTTGTCTTATATGAAAAAGTGTATGGATTAGCCATAGAATAGGAAGTGCAGCATGAAAAATTTATTAAAATATTTAAAAAATTACAAAAAAGAGAGTATTATCGCTCCGCTGTTCAAAATGCTGGAGGCGACATTTGAATTATTTGTGCCGCTTGTGATGGCGGACATTATTGATATCGGCATCGCCAATCATGATACGCATTATATTTTAATCAGAGGCGTCATTCTGGTGATGCTTGGCATTATCGGTCTTACCTGTTCTCTCACGGCACAGTATTTTGCCGCGAAGGCTGCCGTCGGGTTCGGCACACAGGTGCGCGGCAGCCTGTTCCGTCATATCAATTCTCTTTCCTATACGGAACTGGATGTTCTGGGGACATCAACGCTGATTACAAGAATGACAACGGATATCAATCAGGTGCAGAACGGTGTCAACCTGTTTTTGCGTTTGTTCCTGCGCTCGCCGTTTATCGTATTTGGCGCAATGATTATGGCGTTTACAATCAATATCAAGGCGGCGCTTATCTTTGTCGTGGCAATTCCTCTTCTTGCGTTTGTCGTTTTCGGTGTGATGAAGCTGTCGATTCCGATGTATACGAGCGTACAGAAACAGCTTGACAATGTCGTGCTTTCTACAAGGGAAAACTTAAACGGCGCAAGGGTTATCCGGGCTTTTAACCGTCAGAATGAAGAAAAAGAAACATATCGGGAAAAGAACAGTGTATTAAAAGACTTACAGATGAAAGTGGGAAATCTGTCGGCGCTGATGAATCCCGTTACATACGTAATCGTTAACCTTGCCATTGTGGCGATTGTGTGGACAGGCGGTAAGGAAGTTGACAACGGCGTAATTACCCAGGGTGAGGTTGTGGCGCTGGTCAATTATATGTCGCAGATTCTGGTGGAACTGATAAAACTTGCCAATCTGATAGTCAACATTACGAAATCCCTTGCATGCGCAGAGCGTATTTCTTCCGTGCTGGATGTACAGACGTCCATTGTGCAGGCAGAGCAGGCGGCATGTATCGTCATGGAAGAGGACGGGCAGGAGGACAAAGATGTTCCGGCTGTGGAGTTTGACGGCGTTTCTTTTGTGTACAGCGGCGCGGGCGCCGAATCGCTTACTGACATATCGTTTCGGGTTATGGCGGGTGAGACGGTAGGTATTATCGGAAGTACCGGTTCCGGTAAGAGCTCCCTTGTCAATCTGATACCGAGATTTTATGACGCGACAAAGGGTGCTGTAAAAATAAACGGAAAAAACATTAGAGAGTATTCAACTGCGGCCCTGCGTGACGTGATTGGCGTTGTTCCGCAAAAAGCCGTGCTTTTTAAGGGAACGATACGCGATAATATGAAATGGGGAAAAGAAGACGCAACGGATGATGAGATTATGCAGGCGCTTAACACGGCGCAGGCGGGAGAGTTTGTCATGGAAAAGGAAAACGGACTTGACGCCATGATAACACAGGGAGGAAGCAATTTATCCGGCGGTCAGAAACAGCGTCTTACCATCGCCAGAGCGCTGGTAAAAACGCCACGGATATTGATTCTGGACGACAGTTCCTCGGCGCTTGATTTTGCTACGGACGCGAAACTGCGCGCGGCAATCCGGGAAAATACGAACCATGCTACGGTATTTATTGTGTCGCAGCGTGCTTCCACCGTGCGCTATTCCGATAAAATCATTGTTCTTGAGGACGGTCTGGCAGCAGGTATCGGAACGCATGACGAGTTGATGAAAACCTGCGACGTCTATAAAGAAATCTGTATGTCTCAGTTGTCGGCAGAGGAGGTGTAGTTTTGTGAAAAAGGAAAAGAAAAAAACGTACGATACAAAAGAGACCATCGCAAAAATCCTTTCACTGATTGCGCCGTACGGACTCTATGTGACGCTGTCGTTGGTTTTTGCGGTGGGCGTCGTCGTGCTGACGCTGTATGCGCCGATTCTTGTGGGAAATGCGGTCGATATGATTATCGCTCCCGGCGATGTTGATTTTGCGGGCATCGGAAAAATTCTTATTAAAATTGTTATCATCGTGGTTTTGACCGCCGTGTTCCAGTGGATTATGAACCGCTGTAACAATCATATTACTTACAGCGTGGTAGAAAAAATCCGTACGGAAGCGTTTGAGCACATTCAGGGACTTCCGCTCAAGTATATTGACGGCCATCAGACGGGAAATATCCTAAACCGTGTTATTACGGATGTCGACCAGTTTTCCGACGGACTTCTGATGGGATTCACGCAGTTTTTTACCGGAATTACAACGATTGCCGGAACGCTTTTGTTTATGCTTTCCATCAATATCAAAATTACGCTGGTCGTTGTTCTCGTGACGCCGCTGTCATTTTTTGTGGCGGGGTTTATCGCGAAGAAAACATATACGTTATTCCGACGCCAGTCGGAAATCCGCGGGGAAATGACGGGACTGATTGACGAGATGGTCGGAAATCAGAAGATAGTGCAGGCGTTTAATTATCAGGACGACGCGGTCGCACGGTTTGATGAGATTAACAATAATCTGCAAAAATGCAGTCACAAGGCAATTTTTTTCTCCTCCATAACCAATCCGGCAACACGGTTTGTCAATAGTGTTGTTTATGCGGGTGTAGGCATTACCGGCGCGTTTGCCGCGATAACCGGAGGAATTACGGTAGGGCAGCTCTCCTGTTTCTTAAGCTATGCCAATCAATATACGAAGCCTTTTAACGAAATCAGCGGAGTAATTACGGAGCTGCAAAACGCCCTCGCATGTGCGGCAAAGGTATTCGAACTTCTTGAGGAGGCGCAGGAAAGCGAGAAAGAGACGGCGTTTACGAGTGTTGACGCAGTTCTGAGAAAGAGCCGCCAGGGAGTGGGCGCGGCAGCGGAAGGAAGCGTTTGTTTTGAGCACGTCTATTTTTCCTATGTGCCGGACGTGAAACTGATTGAGGATTTTAATTTAAAGGTAACGCAGGGACAGAGAGTGGCGATTGTCGGCCCGACAGGATGCGGTAAGAGCACTATGATTAATCTTTTAATGCGTTTTTATGACGTGGACAGCGGAGAGATTAAAGTAGACGGGCTGAATACACAGAGTATGACGAGGCAGGTGCTTCGGGAGCGGTTTGGTATGGTACTGCAGGAAACATGGCTTCAGGCAGGCACTATCCGCGATAATATCGCTTACGGGAAGCCGGACGCGACGGACGAAGAGATTGAGAAGGCTGCAAGGATGGCGCACGCCCACAGCTTTATCAAGCGTCTTCCCGACGGATATCATACGGTTTTGTCCGAGAACGGAGGAAATTTGTCGCAGGGGCAGAAACAGCTTCTGTGTATTGCGAGAGTGATGCTGAAACTTCCGCCGATGCTGATACTGGATGAAGCGACATCTTCCATTGACACGAGAACGGAGATTCGCATACAGAAGGCATTTCATACGCTGATGGAGGGAAGGACAAGCTTTGTTGTTGCGCACCGCCTTTCCACCATTAAAGAGTCCGATATTATCCTTGTGATGAAGGCGGGAAAAATTATCGAGCAGGGAACGCATAACGAACTGCTTGCCATGAACGGGTTTTATTGGGAACTTTATCATTCGCAGTTTGCACATTAATTTCGGAGCAGGGTGGTTTCATGGAAAAGTTAAAGGTGGATTTTGATACGGCAGATATGAACGAACTAAATCAATTAAAAAAATGGCTGTTTAATGAAAATGTCCGTCTCGTGGCAAAGGAGAAAGAACTGGAGGACGAGCGGGAATTAATTCATGTCCAGCAGGGACTGTTAAAAAAGCAGCAGCGCAAAAATACGATTTTTAAAACGCAGCTTGACGGACAGAAGATACTGTTTGAAAAGCAGTGGGCGATTATGGAAGAGGAATTAAGGCGCCTGGCGGCGGAAAAGGAACAGTTTGAGCATAAAAAGGCCGTTTATCGTGATGAAATTTACCGTGAAGCAAGGAAGACATTTCAGATAGCCGAGGGCGGAAGAGTGTTTTTTAAAGGCGTATCGGACGGGCAGGAACTGAAGAAACGCTATAAAGAACTTTTAAAGATTTATCATCCCGACAATTCGTCCGGCGACCACGAGACGCTCCTTTCCATCAGTAAAGAATATGAACGTCTGAAACAAATTTATTTTGATTGACCGAGAACTCATTTTTTGTTAAAATTGACTATGTAGGTAAGCACTTACATAGTCTTTTTTGGCAAATAGGATAATTGTAAAGTGCCAATTCATATACGAAAGGGAGATTTTAAGAAATGACGGCTCTAATTTTAGTAATCATTGCAGCCCTGATTGCGCTGGGGTTTGCAGCCTTTAACTTCTTCAAAGTAAAGAAGATGGACGAAGGTACAGAAATAATGTCAGAGATTGCAGACGCAATCAGAGTGGGTGCGAATGCATTCATTGTCTACGAATATAAGATTATCGCGATTGTCGTAGCGGTTCTTGCGGTTTTGTTTATATTCATGTCATGGCAGTCGGCAGTCAGCTTTATTATCGGCGTGTTAATGTCCGCAGCGGCAGGTTATGTCGGTATGAAGATTGCTACATATGCCAATGTGCGTGTTTCCAATAAGGCACGTGAGACAAAGAACATCGGAGAGACGCTTAAGGTGGCATTCCGCGGCGGTTCCGTAATGGGTCTTTGTGTCGGCGGATTTGCTTTACTGGGACTTTTTATTGTTTATATCGTGTTTGGGTTCGGTATGAATCTGATGTCAATTGAAGCGATTAAGAACGGCGCGGTTTTTACACAGTGCCTTTCCTGCTACGCGTTAGGCTGTTCGATTGTGGCGATGTTTAACCGTGTCGGCGGCGGTATTTATACCAAGGCTGCGGATATGGGCGCGGATCTTGTAGGTAAGACGGAAGCGCATATCCCTGAAGATGACCCGCGTAATCCGGCGACGATTGCCGATAACGTAGGCGATAATGTGGGTGACGTGGCTGGTCTTGGTTCCGATTTGCTGGAATCTTATGTTGGCGCCATTTCTTCCGGTATTATTCTCGCGTCGCATTTATTCCTTGTGTCTGCTGCTACAAGCGGCAGGTTCAGCGAGGCGCTGCTTGAGAAGATGTTCTTTTATCCGCTTGTTTTTGCTGCGTGCGGTTTGATTGCGTGTGTGCTTGGTATCGCGTTTGTTTTATTTAAAAAGGGCTCTGATAATCCGCATAAGGATTTGAATATTGCTACATTTGTGTCGGCAGGTCTGACTATTGTCTGCGGATTTGCTGCGACATATTATTTGTTTAACGACGCTTCCGTTGCGGACGCAATTAAGGAAGCAGGATTTGCCATAGGCTATATTTCTCCGTGGATTGCCGCGACAATCGGCGTTGTCAGCGGTGTTGTCATCGGTATGATAGCGGAGTATTATACAAGTTATGATTATAAACCGACAAAGATGATTGCGGAGGCTTCAAAAGAAGGCGCCGCGCTTACGATTACGCAGGGGCTTGCGGTTGGAATGAAGTCCTGCATGGCTCCGCTGATTCTTCTTGGTGTTGCGACGTTCGCTTCCTATGCGGTTGCGGGTATGTTCGGTATTTCCATGGCGGCAATCGGTATGCTTTCCTTTGTCAGCACAACCGTTTCCGTAGATACATACGGTCCGATTTCCGACAATGCCGGCGGCATTGCTGAGATGTCGGAGCTGGAACCGGAAGTCCGTGAGATTACGGATAAACTGGATTCTGTCGGTAACACGACGGCGGCAATCGGTAAGGGATTTGCCATCGGTTCCGCTTCATTGGCGGCGCTTTCCCTGATGGTGTCATACCTGTATTCGTTTAATGACCCGACGACACCGCTGGAACTGAACTTCACTAATCCGCTGATTCTTGCAGGCGCTATGGTCGGTGCGGCGGTACCGTTCCTGTTCTCAGGCATCCTGATTGAGGCGGTAGCTAAGGCTGCCCGTAAGATGGTAGAGGAAGTACGCAGGCAGTTTAAGGAGATTCCGGGTATCCTGGAGGGTAAGGCAAAGCCTGATTATAAGACTTGTATCGAGATTTCTTCACAGGGCGCCTTAAAAGAGATGAGATTCCCGGCAGTGCTTTCCATTCTGGTTCCTCTGGTAGCGGGATTCCTCTTCGGACCTTGGTTTGTAGGCGGCGTTTTAATCGGTGCGACATTATCCGCGATTATGCTTGCTATTTTTACGGGAAATGCAGGCGGTGCATGGGATAACGGTAAGAAATATATTGAATCCGGCGCGATTGAGGGACAGAAAAAAGGCTCTCCTGCACATGACGCAGCCGTTGTCGGCGATACTGTAGGAGACCCGTTAAAGGATACGGTAGGACCGTCTCTTGATATTCTGATTAAGATTATGTCAACCGTTTCATTGGTAGCGGTCGGTTTATTCAGTCAGTTTAATGTATTGGACTGGATTCAGAGTCTGATGAAATAAAAGTATTTTGAAAGGAGCAGGCATGCCCGTATGAAAACTGAGAGAAATAACGAATTTTTAATGGAATTAAATGAACAGACAATTTCTGTTATTGAGCGGATTTCAGAAGGTATGCCGGGAGGCTTCTTTATTTACCGCGCACAGGGAGACGGAGAGCTGATTTACAGTAATGCCACGCTTCTGCGCATTTTTGGATGTAATACGAAAGAAGAATTTGTGGAGCTAACAGGAAATACGTTTCGCGGCATGGTGCATCCGGGTGATTACGATACGGTTCAGCAGAGTATTGACAAACAGATTCAATACAGCGTTTATGATTTGGATTTTGTGGAGTACCGTATTATCCAGAGGGACGGAACGATTCGCTGGGTCGAGGACTATGGACATTTTGTGCATACGAACAAATACGGAGATATATTTTATGTGTTTGTAGAGGACGCCACGGACAGATTACAGAGCAGGACCGCGGAACTGGAGCGCGTTAATGAAAGGCTTAAGGCCGTTCATGCAAGAGAAGTACAGTATAGGAAAGCGATATTAAACGACGCGGTGACATTCTTTGAAGTAAATTTATCTAAAAATTCTTTTATGAAGGATACTTCCCAGTTGATAGACGGCAAAAATATGAATTTATTTGAGGGTCTGGGTGTGAAACCGTTTGAGAGGTATACTGATTTTATCAGGCACTGGAAAGCGAATGCGGATAAGAAAAAACAAAAAGAAATCATCCGTTTTTTTGATTCCGACCGTCTGATACAGTGTTATGCAAGCGGAGACTTGGAGCAGACATTCGACGGCTGGATAAAGGATTCGCAGGGGAGAAGACGGCTTACGCACCATACGTTTTTACTGGGAAAAAACGAATATTCGGGCGATATCATCGCGCTCTGCGTCATAAAAGATATAACCGAACAGGCAGAAAAACAGAGCCTTTTGAGAAATGCGCTCCAGCAGGCCGAGACAGCGAGTACGGCGCGGGAGACATTTCTGACCAATATGTCTCATGATATCAGAACACCGCTCAACGCTATTATCGGCTGTGCGAAACTTGTAAAAGGCCAGTTGGCAAATTCGGATAAAACAAACGAATATATTGACAAGATATTGGTTTCGGGAGAACAGCTTCTGTCAATTCTGAGTAATTCTCTGGAGATTACGAGAATTGAATCGGGAAGAGCGGTTCTCAAGGAAGTGAAATGCAGCCTGCGAAAGCTGGTTGCCGAAGTGGAAAAGTCCATGCAGCTTCAGGCAGATTTAAAATCGATTGATTTCACGGTCTGTCAGGCAGATGTCCGTCATGATGTGGTTGCGGTGGATTATCCGCGTCTGAAAGAAATTTTGAGCCAGCTTCTTGACAATGCGGTCAAATATACGCCGTCATGCGGAATGGTCCGCCTGACGATAGAAGAAAGGGATATCCGTTTAAAGGGATACGGACAGTACCGGTTTATTGTGGAAGACGACGGAATCGGTATTTCGGAGGAATTTTTAGGGCAGTTATTTGAAGTATTTATGAGGGAAAATTCAACGACACAAAGCGGCGTTGCGGGCGCAGGCCTCGGACTTGCGGTTGTAAAGAGTCTTGTGGATATGATGGAGGGGGAAATTACCGTAGACAGTAAGCCGGGAGAAGGCAGCAAATTCACTGTTACGATTCTGTTAAAGCACGAGGAGGAGCCGGCGTCGTTACGGACGGTTAAAGGCGAGGATGCGGCAGAACAGATCGGTCAGAAGGAAATCCGCATTTTGCTGATAGAGGATAACGAGATTAACAGGGAAATTGCGGAAGAATTATTAAAGGATAAAGGATATCTTGTAGATTCGGCGGAAAACGGCGAAAAGGGATTTGAGACGTTAAGAGATTCCGAACCGGGTTATTATGACATCGTATTGATGGATATTCTGATGCCGGTTATGGACGGCTATCAGGCGGCAAAAGAAATCAGAAAACTGGAAAACGAAATCCATTCAGGGATTCCGATTATTGCGCTGTCTGCCAATGTTTTTCCGGAGGACTACCAGAAATCGCAGGACGCCGGGATGAATGCCCATGTGGCAAAACCCGTCAATATAGAACAACTGGATAATGTGATAAGAGAACTGCTTGCAGAGTAATCACTTATCCTGGTTATGGAAGAATATTTTTTGGAGGATAAATCGATATGGAAATAGTATCACTGGAGCAGGAGCTGAAAGGAAACGCATACCCGGGACGCGGCATTGTCATCGGAAAGTCTGCAGACGGCTTAAAGGCGGTAACGGCTTATTTTATCATGGGGAGAAGTTCCAATTCAAGAAACCGTGTTTTTGTCGAGGAACAGAAAGGGATTCGCACGCAGGCATACGAGCCGTCAAAACTTGAGGATCCGAGTCTTATTATCTATGCACCGGTGAGAGTTCTTGGGAGCAGGACGATTGTGACAAACGGCGACCAGACCGATACGGTTTATGAAGGATTGGAGAAGGGACTTACATTTGAACAGTCGCTGCTATGCCGTGAATTTGAGCCGGACGCGCCAAATTATACGCCAAGAATTTCAGGTGTGCTGCATGTGGAGAACAAAGCGTTTGATTATGCGCTGTCAATTCTAAAGAGTAATCACGGAAATCCTGGCTGCTGTAACCGCTATACATATACTTACGATAAGCCGGCAGCAGGCGAGGGACGGTTTATTCATACATATATGCATGATGGAAGTCCGCTTCCAAGCTTTGAAGGAGAACCAAAGCTTGTGGAGATTGCAGGTGATATCGGCGAATTTACGGATATGGTCTGGAACAGCCTGAACGAAGAGAATAAAGTGTCGCTTTTTGTAAGGTACATTGATATTGCAACGGGCGGTTATGAGACAAGAATTGTGAATAAAAACGTGTAATTGCAAAAAAGGAGAAGTACTATGAATGAGATTCAGTTAAAATACGGATGCAATCCGAATCAGAAACCGTCGAGAATTTTTATGGAAGACGGCAGCGAGCTTCCGGTTACGGTATTGAACGGCAAACCGGGTTATATTAATTTTCTGGATGCGTTTAACGGCTGGCAGCTTGTCAGAGAATTGAAGGAGGCGACGGGACTTCCTGCGGCAACGTCTTTTAAACACGTTTCGCCGGCGGGCGCGGCGGTAGGTCTTCCTTTGACAGAGACGCTTGCAAAGATTTACTGGGTGGATGATTTAGGAGAGCTGTCGCCGCTTGCATGTGCTTACGCGAGGGCGAGAGGCGCTGACAGAATGTCGTCGTTTGGTGATTTTATTGCGCTTTCCGATATCTGTGACGCGGATACAGCAAGACTGATTAAGCGGGAAGTTTCAGACGGTGTCATTGCGCCGGGATATACGGATGAAGCGCTTGAGCTGTTAAAAGCAAAGAAAAAGGGCGGTTACAATATTATTCAGATTGATGAATCATATGTTCCGGCAGAACTTGAGAGAAAGCAGGTGTACGGAATCACGTTTGAGCAGGGAAGAAACGAGCTGAATATTGATGCCGGACTGCTTTCAAATGTTGTGACAAAGAATAAGGATATTCCAAAAGAAGCGGTTATTGATATGAAGATTGCGCTGATTACGCTCAAGTATACCCAGTCCAATTCAGTCTGTTATGTCAAGGGCGGACAGGCCATCGGTATCGGCGCGGGTCAGCAGTCAAGAGTTCATTGTACGAGACTTGCGGGTCAGAAAGCAGACAATTGGTATCTGCGCCAGGCGCCGCAGGTTTTGAATCTCCAATTCGTTGACAGTCTCGGACGCGCGGACAGGGATAATACCATTGACGTTTTTATCGGAGATGAATACGAGGATGTTCTTCGTGACGGCGAATGGCAGAAGCGCTTTCAAGTAAAACCGGAGGTATTTACCCGCGAAGAAAAACGGGCATGGCTTGACGGCAACAGGAATGTAACGCTTGGTTCCGACGCGTTTTTCCCGTTCTCGGATAATATTGAGAGAGCGTATAAGAGCGGCGTTAAATATATAGCGCAGCCGGGCGGTTCCGTAAGAGACGACCTGGTGATTGCATGTGCCGACAAATACGATATGGCGATGGTGTTTACGGGAATCCGTCTGTTCCACCACTAAAGTAAATATTAGAAAAAGTAAGGACCGGCGTGTGCGCCGGTCTTTTTACATTGTCAGCGAATGTTATAAAAAGTGAGAAATGACATATAATACTACAAAATTATTAAAGCCATCTGGTTATGGAAGGTATTATCTGGCAGGAGGTAGCGTTATGTGTACGGCAGCAACTTATAAGACGAAGGATTTTTATTTTGGGCGCACGTTGGATTATGAATTTTCCTATGGTGAGGAAATTACCATAACACCACGCAATTATTGTTTTCATTTTCGCAATATGGGAAGTATAAAAAATCATTACGCAATGATAGGCGTGGCGCATGTCGAGGATGATTATCCGCTTTATTATGACGCGGTCAACGAAAAGGGACTCGGAATGGCGGGATTAAATTTTGTGGGAAACGCGGATTACAAAGAGACGGTACAGGGAAAGAATAATATCGCCTCGTTTGAACTGATACCGTGGATTCTCGGACAGTGCGCTACAGTAAAGGAGGTCAGGGCACTGCTGAAAAAAATTAATATTACAAATGTTCCGTTTAGCAAAGAACTGCCGCCGGCACAACTGCACTGGCTGATTGCGGATTGTAATGAGGCGGTTACGGTCGAGTCGCTAAAAGACGGTATTACGGTTTGTGACAATCCGGTGGGAGTGATGACAAACAATCCGCCGTTTCCCCAGCAGCTGTTTCAGTTAAACAACTATATGTATCTGTCTCCAAGAGCGCCGCAGAATCATTTTTGTGATAAACTGTCTTTGGAAGCGTACAGTCTTGGTATGGGTGCAATCGGACTTCCGGGAGATTTGTCGTCCGAATCGCGTTTTGTCAGGGCGTCTTTTGTGAAAATGAATTCGGTCTGCGCGGACTGCGAGACGGAGAGCGTCAATCAGTTTTTTCATATTTTAGGTTCCGTGGAGCAGCAGCGGGGATGCTGTATCATCGGAGACGGTAAATATGAATTTACGATTTATACGTCGTGCTGTAATGCGGATAAGGGAATTTATTATTATACAACATACAATAACCATCAGATTTCGGCAGTGAGCATGTTCAGAGAAAAACTGGACGGTGCGGTTTTAATTCGATTTCCGTTGGTTTTGGGCGAACAGATAAAAATGCAGAATTGAAAAATGATTAAAAATATGTTATAATACGCTATTATAAGAAAAAGGATGGAGGATACGGATAGGATGGATAGTAAAAAAATTAGATTTAAGTTTGGCATCAAACAGAAAACACTATGTTTTATTGCGTTTCCATGTATTATGATTGCCGTATTTGTAGGAGTTTTTTGTGTTTTTGACTACAGAGACATCATACGGGATGAGGCGAGGGAGCGCCTGCATGCGGCAGCCTTCGGAGCACAGTTAATCAGCGAAACGACTGAAGGCAATAATGATATTTTATATGAGCATCTTGAGAGTTTTGCCAACAGGACGGAGGTTGAGCTTACCGTTTTCAGAGGCGATATTCGTGAAGTAACAACGATTGACGGTGCTAAGGGAACGGCGATGGACGGAGAAATCAAAGCCGGGCTTATCGACACGGGAGAAGACCTGTTTGTTACGGATGCCAATGTCAACGGCGAGGCCTTTTACGGTTACTATGTTCCGTTTATAAAGGACGGTAATCTTGAAGGGGCGATTTTTGCAGGAATCCCAAGGTCCGCCGCGGTGGAACTGATTACCGCAAGGGTAAAGGTGCTCATATTTTCAATCATAGGAATTACGATTCTGTTTTTGCTTATAGCGGGATTTTCAATCAACAATCTTTTAAAGAAGCTTATTAATTCCGTACATTTAGTGGAACAGCTTCATGATAATAATCTGAATGTCGAGTATAACGACAAATTTACCAAAAATTCTGATGAATATGAGGAGATTTATAACAGTACATATGAATTTGCGCAGAATCTGAACAATATTATCGCAAATATCAAGGATGCGTCGGAAAATATGCGTTCGATTTCCGGTGAATTAAATGAAAATGCGGAACTTGCAAACGCTACGACATCTGATATCGCGAAAGCAGTCGAGAATGTTTCTTCCGGTGCGCAGGACCAGGCGGAGGATACGCAGAACGTAGCGGATTCCGTAGCGCATATGGGTAGAAATATAGAAGCGATTACAGATAATACAAGTTCTCTTGTAGATACGACAGTGAAGATGAACGATGCCAAGAGAAAGGTTATGGAGACGTTAGAGTTACTGGCAAAGACGAATACATCCACGATGAGTGACGTAAAGGATGTGAATGCCCAGATTACGCTGACAAACAAGAGTATTGAGGCAATTTACGAGGCATTGAATCTGATTCAGGATATTGCAAGCCAGACGAGTCTGCTGTCGCTGAACGCGTCAATTGAGGCGGCAAGGGCAGGTGAATTAGGTAAAGGTTTTGCCGTTGTTGCGGAGGAAATCAAGAAGCTTGCAGAACAGAGTTCGGAGACAAGCGAACGCATAAATGAGAATTTGAACGAACTTGTCAGCAATTATCAGCAGATTGTCGATAAGATGGATTCGACGACGAACAATATTAATCATCAGAATGATAAACTGATTGAGACAAAGAATAACTTTGTCACGCTGGAGAATGGCATTGACGATACCAGCAGCCAGATTACGCATATTAACCAGATGGTAGGCGAGCTGGATAAAGAGAGAGAGAAGATTAATGAGGTTGTTCTTAATTTATCTGCCGTATCGCAGGAAAATGCCGCAAGTACGCAGGAAATTATGGCAAGTATCGAAGAACTGAACAGTATCGTAACGATTGTGGATAATAAGGCGAGCGGTCTTACGGAACTGAGTAACGAACTTGCAGATAAGGTGAGCGTGTTTACAATTTAGACAGGCAGTGGAGGATATCATGATTAACAGATTAGTTGACAGAATTAAGAAGCTGAATGCGCCAATTGTGATGGGGCTGGATCCGATGATGGATTTTATCCCGGAGCAGATAAAGCAAAAAGCATTTGCGGAATACAAAGAGACACTTGCAGGAGCCTGTGAGGCGGTATGGCAGTATAACAAGGGTATTATTGACGCAACGTATGATTTGATCCCGGCAGTGAAACCGCAGATTGCCATGTATGAGCAGTTCGGCGTGGAAGGGTTACAGGTATTTCAAAAGACGGTGGACTACTGTAAGGAAAAAGGACTGATTGTAATCGGAGATGTTAAGAGAGGTGATATCGGTTCCACATCTAAAGCTTACGCGGTTGCTCATCTTGGTAAAGTAAAGATAGGTTCTAAGATGATAAAGACCTTTGACGAAGATTTCGTTACAGTGAATCCATACCTTGGCTCAGACGGGGTGAATCCGTTTCTGGATGTGTGCAGGGAAGAGAACAAGGGTATCTTTGTGCTGGTGAAGACATCCAATCCTTCCAGCGGTGAGTTTCAGGACAGGCTCGTGGACGGCAGACCGCTCTATGAACTCGTCGGCGAACAGGTTGCAAAGTGGGGCGAAAGCCACATGGGCGATGCATATAGTTATGTCGGAGCTGTTGTCGGAGCGACTTACCCGGAAATGGGCAGGGTGCTTAGAAAGTTAATGCCAAAGGCGTATATTCTGGTACCGGGTTACGGTGCGCAGGGCGGTAAGGCAGAAGATTTGGTTCATTATTTTAATGAAGACGGTCTGGGTGCGATTGTCAATAGTTCAAGAGGTATTATTGCGGCGTATAAACAGGAGAAATATGCTTCGTTTGGTGAAGCCGGTTACGCAGATGCTTCGAGGCAGGCTGTTCTTGATATGATTGAGGATATTACAGGCGCGCTTAGGAAAGCCGGAAAATAAGAGGAACAGATATGGAATTTCGTGAAAGAGTGCGTATCGCCAGACAGGAACAATTGTCTGGCGACGTATTTTCTATTTGGATTGAAACAGATAATATTGCGAGGAACGCAAGACCGGGGCAGTTTGTTTCCGTTTATTCGAATGACGGTTCGAGGCTCCTGCCAAGACCCATCAGTATTTGTGAGACGGACAAAAACAGGCTTCGCATGGTTTATAGGACGGTGGGAGCAGGAACCGTTGAATTTTCAGGGTACAGAGCGGGCGATACGCTGGATGTGCTGGGACCGTTGGGTAATGGTTATGCGCCGGATAAGAGAAAAGCACTTCTTCTTGGCGGCGGCATTGGCATTCCGCCTATGCTGGAGCTGGCAAAGCAGCATCCGGGTGAGAAAGTGATTGTTTTAGGATACCGGGACGAGTTGTTTTTAAACGATGAATTTACCCCCTACGGCGATGTGTATATCGCTACGGAGGATGGAAGCGCCGGAACAAGAGGAAATGTTTTTGACGCGGTGAGAGCATGTAATCTGACGGCGGATGTGATTTATGCCTGCGGACCGAAACCAATGCTTCGGGCAGTGAAAGCATATGCGGCGGAGAAAGGAATCGACGCGTTTATTTCCCTTGAGGAGAGAATGGCGTGTGGTATCGGCGCGTGTCTTGCCTGTGTTTGTCAGACGAAAGAGGTTGACGGACATTCCAACGTGCATAATGCAAGAATCTGTAAGGATGGTCCTGTATTTGACGCAAGGGAGGTCGAACTTTAATGAATATGAAAGTGAATCTGGCGGGTGTGGTGTTAAATAATCCTGTCATGACAGCCTCCGGTACATTTGGTTCCGGTATGGAATATGCCGGTTTTGTGGATTTGAACAGACTTGGAGCGGTAGTGACCAAGGGCGTTGCCAATGTGCCGTGGCCCGGAAATCCGACACCGAGAATCGCTGAGACATACGGAGGTATGATAAACGCAATCGGACTTCAAAATCCCGGTATTGAGTTGTTTATAAAGCGTGATATTCCGTTTTTGAAGCAGTATGACACAAAGATTATTGTCAATGTATGCGGCAGAAGTAAAGAGGACTATGTCGAAGTTGTAGAACGTCTTGCCAGTGAGCCGGTGGATATGCTGGAAATCAATATTTCATGTCCTAATGTCAAAGAAGGAGGTATCGCGTTCGGGCAGAAAGCGGATGCGGCATTTGAGATTACAAAAGCCGTCAAGGCGGCAGCCAAACAGCCGGTTATTATGAAATTAAGTCCCAATGTCACGGATATTGCCGAGATGGCGCGCGCGGTCGAAGCGGGCGGAGCGGATGTGATTTCTTTAATCAATACCCTGACAGGTATGAAGATTGATATTAACAGAAGAACATTTGCGGTGGCAAATAAGACAGGAGGACTTTCCGGTCCGGCAATCAAGCCGGTTGCGGTGCGTATGGTGTATGACGTGGCAAACGCGGTTTCTGTTCCGGTTATCGGTATGGGAGGAATTACATGCGCCGAGGACGCTTTGGAATTTATGATGGCAGGTGCGACGGCAGTTTCCGTGGGAACGGCAAATTTTCATAATCCGACGGTGACGATGGAAATTGTGGACGGAATCGCCGCCTATATGAGAGAAAATCATGTAAACGATATCAAAGAGTTAATTGGCTGCGTGAAGTAGTTTTAGTGAGAAAAAAGACTTTTTTGGACCATTTATGGACTAAAAAAGTCTTTTTCATTTTTTTTCTGTTATACTTTCAATTGGGATATAAAGATATGAGCCTAAGTGGGCATGCCAATATTGCTTTATTATTTAATCATATGAAAGAATTGATTAAAGTAGGTTTACAGATGGGCAAATATGAGTATGTGTTAGAAAGACTGGTTGAATTTAGAAAATCCCTGAATTTGACGCAGGTGCAGATGGCAGAAAAATTAAATATTAGTCAGGAGCAGTATTCTTATCTGGAGAATGGTAAAGTAAAGATAACGGCAGAGCTGCTGGAGGCACTAAATGAACTGGGTCTAAATGTCAATTACCTGATTACAGGCGAATATGATGATATATGTAAGAATTTGGTTTCGGATATATTTGAATCAGTAAAAAATGAAGAGTATAGAAAGAAAATGAAGCGGCTGATGATTTATCTGCTGAATATCGTTTTTATTAAGGAAACGATGGACGGACCGGAGGCAGAGGAAGAAGAGCAGAGCCTTTTGCGGTATCTGGAAAAGTATGGACAAGCGTTTTCCATGCTTTTATATGTGCGGGAAAAACTTCATTTATCTCAGATTGCGATGGCAGATGAGCTTGGGCTGGGGATAAAGAAATACAGGAAACTGGAGAAAGAATTGATTTATCCTGACGCGGAGCTGCTGTTTGCGTTATGGCAGAAATCCAACTGTCCGCCGGTTTTATTCTTGAATATCTGCGACAGGGAATTATATATTATCAATTTATTCTGGAGTGAACTGTCAAAGGAGCAGAGAATGAAAATTGAAGATATTTTCCGTGATATTGAACAGTGCTGCAAGAATAATTTGTTACAATAAGAACCGTTGAGGTGTGAGGTAAGAACGTGCCAAAGAAAATTTTGATTTTAGAAGACAATGAGGAGATGTCAAAGTTTTTATCGGAATTGGTAAAGAAGATACTGCCGGATGTGGAACTGTTCGTGTTTCCGTCGATGACAGGAGTATATGAAGTTGTCATGAATACCTATATGGATTTGTTTCTTGTTGATGTGATACTGGATAAATCCGTTCCCGGTGATACGTCGGGAATCCGGTTTGTGGAGAAAATCAGAGGCGTTTTAAAATATGAATTTACTCCGGTCATATTTATCACATCCCTGCAGGACCCGAAGTTTTATGCGTTTAATCATTTACATTGTTACAGTTTTATAGAGAAGCCTATCAATCCGGGTTATGTAGAAGAAACTATTAGAAAAGCGCTGCGTTTTCCGAGTAGTAATTTTATTGACCCGGTTTTATTTTTCAGAAGGGACGGTTTAATCATCAATATTAAAAGTTCCGAAATCGTTTATATCGAAAGCGTCAATCACAGACAGCATTTCCATTTAATTAACAAGAAGACAGAAGTGATTCCGTATAAGACGTGCGGTCAGATACTTGACGAAATCGGAATCGGTGATTTTATCCAGTGCAGCAGGAGTACGATTATCAACAGGCGGTATGTGGAGAGTGTCGATTTGGTAAACAGATATGTAAAATTGGTCGGAGTGAATGAACTGATTGCTATCGGAATTACCTATCGCAGCAGAGTGGAGAAAGAATTTTGATATGCTGGACAGATTATATACTTTGGTTGAAATTTTTGTAGTGACATTATGTCTCAGTCACTTACATGGTGAACGGTACAAACCGGATTACAGGACGATGATGCTGTTCCTCCTGGATACGATTATTTTGCAGGGAATTAATGACCACTATTTTCCGGACGGGAGCAGCCTGCTCATTTATCCGATGGTGGTCTTTTATTGTGTCCGTAAATATAAACGCGGCGTAAAAAGCGCTTTAATCAATACAGTGCTGACGTTTATTATTTTGTCGCTGTTACAGTTGGTTTCTGCTGTAATAGTAGGGGTATTTTTATCCAGTAAAGTAGAGGAAAGAATTCTTCTTTTATTAATGAATAGTCTTATGTTGATAATTTATGCAATTTTGAGTAAATTATGGGATTTGAAACGCTTATCATATTATTTTCAAAAGAATGATGTGGTTTTGTACATTATATTGATTGGTGCATTTTGCTGCGTTTTTGGATTTATTTTTCTGGTGAAAATCCAAGGAGGATTATATCTGGAATTTTATTTGGTAACATGTGTTTTTATTGTTTTTGTTTGTATTATGGCGGCAAGTTGGGAACGTTATAAGGTAAAAGCATTAGAAAAAGAAATGGAACTGCAGGCATATAAAGTGTATGAAGAATCGTTTAAGAATCTGATTACAGAAGTTAGGGTTCGGCAGCATGATTTTAAAAATCACATCAATGCAATTTATATACAGCATATGATGTGTCATACATATGACGAACTGGTAGAACGGCAGAAGAAATACTGCGAGGATATTGTCTATGAGAACCGTTTTGCAGACCTGCTTCGTTTGGGAGATACTATGATAATCGGTTTTCTCTATGGGAAATTGACTGAGGCGGACGCAAAAGGAATAGACGTTCAGTACCGATTTGCGTGCGGTGAGTTGAAGACAGAGATTCCGATGTATAAACTTATTACGATTCTCGGCAATCTGTTAAATAACGCGATTGAAGCGTTAGAAAATAATGAGACAAAACAGTTATTTGTCGGCATGGACGAAGATGAAAAACAACTGCATATGGAAGTGCGCAATACAAATGAAGCGATTGCGTGGTGTGATGTTACATCTTTGTTTAAGAAAGGATATAGTACAAAAGGAAACGGAAGAGGAAGAGGGTTGGGATTGTACAGCATTAAGAAAATGAGCAGGGAGTATGGATTTGATATTTTGTTTGCCAATAAAGAAATCGACGGTGAGAACTGGGTTTCGTTTGAAATACGGATTCAGAAAGGGTAACTTTCATTGGAAAAGTATCCAAAATAGATACTTAAATGCTAAAATTAAGATAAAACGTATTAAATATATTGACTTTTGTAAAAATGAATTATATAATGAAGATAAAGAAAGGAGGATGCATTATGATTGATATGAATCGGATTATTTCAAATAATATAAGTGATTATCTGAAAAAGCAAAATAAAAAGCAGACAGATATGGCAGACGGAATAGGCACGACAAAACAGACAGTGAATAAGATGCTGAATGGCTCCCGAATGATTAACGCGGTAGAACTTAGAAAAATTGCGGATTTTCTTGGTGTGAAGATGGATGAACTGACCCGGATACCGGATGGTTTTCAAGAGGAGAGTGTGGTTCATGTTTTTATGGGAAAGGTTACGTCAAGACAGGCGAAAGAAGCGCTTCTTATTGCGGATAAGCTGTCTGATATGATTCTTTTTCACCGTCGTGTGCGGGAAAACGGAACAGTTATGATGCAGGCATGGGAGGATGATTGATGGGCAATGTGTTAGAAGAGAGCTTATTTAAAAAGCAAATGAAACGGTTTGACAGAATCTCTGATTTCTCAAAAGAATTTTTAGGGGTATATTGCACAAGCTCTGTTCTTGGAACATCTATATTTGGCATTGTCGGTAATTACGCAAGAAAAAGAGAACTCTCTTTGGAAATTCTGCGTTACCCGTTTCAAGACACAGAGTTATGGGCGTTTACGTTTATTAAAAAAGGAACTATTTTTTTATGCGTCAATTCAGAACTTCCTGTCTGTAAACAGATTTTTACAGTGGCGCATGAGCTATATCACATTCGATGTTATGCGGAAGATATCAATCCCGACACTGTTAGAAGCGGTTCAATATTGGAATCGAGAGTAGTGGATGAGACAGCCATGACACAGGAAGATTTGGAAGCGAATGCATTTGCGGGTCTTTTACTGATGCCGGATAGTTCGATGCGCGAGCAGATATCATTATACGGAATTAACGAAGATACAATTAAAGTAGATGATGTTTTGACATTGATGGAAGTATTTGCAATTCCCTATAAAGCAGTGGTGTTAAGATTATATGAAGGGAAAGTCATTACCGAACCCAAAGCCTGCGACTTGTTAAAATACAATGCGTCGTATGTTTCGCAGCGTATTGAACTTACCGGGAAAGCAAAGCGGTGGCAGATGAATAATGCAGGAATGGAATATTTCGGCAGCCTTTTGAATAATCTGCAATTTAATGCCGATAATGAGCTTTTAACAGAAAGCAGGGAAGAATCGGATAGAAAATTTTTGGATGAACTCAAATCAGGTTTTTATAAAAAGTGTAAGGAGGGAGTATGAGTAAGGATAAATATGCCCTCTTGGATACAGATTTTATTTCTAAAATGTACAGTATTGAAAAAGATGCAGATAATCATTTGATTGACAGAATTATGGAATTGCCGCAGTATCAATTTTACTGTCATAATCAGATTCGGGAAGAGCTGGGCAGGCATCATGCTTCAGGTGCCGCAGAGTGGCTGAAAGAGAAGATTTCCAGAGGACGGATAACGTGTTATAGTGATGAAGATATTTTAAACGAGCTGGAATTCATATATGGGACGTTGGCGCCGGCAATATATGTCGAATTGCTGAAAACGGCTTGTGAGGCGTATAGAACAGATTATTATTATCAAAATTTCAAATGTTTCGAAAATTCAGACAATCAGAATTTTTCTAAAAAAGATTTCCTTGGAAAATTGAATAAAGCATATGACAAGATTGGCATGGGTTACAATCTCGGAGAGATAAAAACATATATATTACTACAGATGTTAACTTTGCTGTATGGTGAACAAATATTTGTATTTTGTTCGGACGACCGTAATGCAAGAAACGGAATTGTTAGTATTGGCGGCGCAAGATGCGTCAGTGTGTTATCCTCTTTTTTAAGATTAAAAAAGGAACGCAATTTTCAACTGGAAGATGCAAGTCCTTATATACAATCATGGATAAATTTTTGTAAGGAAAGACATCAATTGACATTTCGGATTCAGGATAATTCCAAAGAAAAACGTATTTATAAAGTTTCTTGTGAACAGGTGATGAGAGAAATTTACGAAGAAAAACTAGAGGAGCTGATGACCGGAAATTTGAGATATAAATAGCGGATAGAGCTGCTTCTTGCGCAGACAGGTGTTTGGGTTCTGTCTGCGGAAGTATAGCAATTTTTATTTTGTAATATATTCTTTTTCAGTCGGATATACATATTCTCCGAAAAATATGAGACATGCACTTGAAACGGGTACCCATGTTGTAAATAACATACACCCTGTTAAGGCAAGTTTAAACAGCTCTTTCATATGTTTTTTCATATTGCACCTCCTTTTAATTGTAATTTTGATGTTTGCGTTAGTTTAGCAACAACTAATTGCATTATACTTAATATAATTACCCAGAAACCAACTGTCACATATTGATTTTCCGGCATTATATACAGCAGAATATAATATATAAACAGAACAACGCTGACCTTTATCTTGAGTTTGGCGCAAACACGTTCCGACAGGACGGGATGCAGTTTTGAGGTAACGGGTCCAATGTGGTGCGACAGCATAATGCAGGCAATCAGCGCCGCCATCTGGAAAAATTTATTGACGGGCAGCTGTGGCAGAATTTCGATTGCAAGAATCAGGTATGCCAGGGACATAAGAAAGCATCCCCAGTATGTTTTACAATGTATTCCGCCTAATGAGGAACGAATGAGATGTAGTATGAAAACTGCCCAGATAAAAAGAGACAGGTTCTTTCGGAACAGGAATCCTAACATCACAAGTTTACTCAATTCACCAAAAAAAGTTAAAAAGAAGTAACGCAGCTGTGCTGTCTGGTAATCCGAAAAATCAAATTTTTTCTGAATATAATCTAACATTTTTTAACCGCCTTTCCTGCTTACTGATTATACATATTTTCAATTCCCAATGTATTTATTTGGTTGAAATGTGTAGCTTTTTTATCAAAATTTGCATAATATAAGCATTTTTATGACGTTTGGAACACAGTGTTCCAAATTGAACTAATTATTTAATTCAGTTAAGAATTAGAATAGTTCAGTCAAAAATTGTAAATTCGACCGGAATAATGGGTATAGTAGATAGGGACGACAGAGGGTTTATATTCTGTGTCAGTTTATGTAAAATTTTGCCGGGTGGTGATTCTAATGAGAGATGTTGAGGTAACAGAGATTGGTGGAAGAATTAAGAACTTAAGAAAAATCAATCATTATACTCGCGAAGAACTTGCAGAGATAGCAGGTATTTCACCGAAGTTTCTATATGAAATAGAGTCGGGCAGAAAAGGATTTTCTGCAGAAACTTTAGTGAAGATATCTATGTCGCTGTCGGTAAGCTGCGATTACATTATGTTTGGTGAAAATGGAACGAAGCGGATAGAAGAATTAATTGACATTTTGCTTCAATTTGACAACGGTCAGATTGGCAGGTTGAAAAGTATTATTGAAGCGATTCGGGAATTAAGTCAGATGTAATCTTCAAAGTAAGTTCTTTCTCCAACCTTTCCCCGCAGGAGATTCTTAAAGAAATTCCTGGCGGGGAATTTTCTTTAAGAGATAATTAAACAAACAATACTTCTTAACTGGCAGATTGAGTCACCCCAATATTAATGCGGCTAGAACGGAGAAATAAAGGAACCTGCACACCATGCGGTTCCTTTTCTTTTGCACAAATTCCCATTTGATTTCGTTGAGTAAATCACTCTACAAATTTTTTGCCGGCTGTGCTACTGTTAAATCGTAACAAATCCGTTGGAGGAGATGGAATATGACAAGGAAAGAACAAAAGGAAGCCAGAAAAACCCAAATCATTGAGGCGGCGCTTGATTTATTCGTGGAACGGGGATACTACGGCACGAAGACAAGCCAGATTTCCAAACGGGCAGGGATTAGCGAAGGGCTTTTGTTTCATTATTTCCCCACAAAGGAAATTCTGTTAGAAGAACTGGTCGATATCGGGCTGGAAGGAATGCGTATGCCGATGCAAATCAGAGCCGAAAATGGTCTGGATTTTTTTATCGGTTTACAAAAATGTTGTTTTTGCATGTGGAGGAAAATCCCTCTATAGCGAAAATGTTTGTATTTATGGGGCATGTGGTGCGGGCTGAAGAGGTACCGGAAAAACTTCGCAGGCTGGCGGTTTCGGTCGATACCATTGCGTTTTGTCAAAACTGGGTCAGAGAGGGGCAGAAAGACAAAAGCATCAGGGAGGGAGATGTCCTGTCATTGTCAAATATGTACTGGTGTGCGATACACGGAATCATGGAACAGTACGCATTGCGTCCGGAAATTTTGCTGCCAAAACCCTGTGTGGATGACAGACATGCTGCGAAATGTCAGAGAATAAGTTTATTTCATGGAAATCGTTTCATAAAGGAGAAAAACAATGCGGGATAATAAAAAGAAAATCGTAATTATAGGCGGCGGTATCGCCGGATTGTCGGCAGGAATTTACGGAAAGCTGGCAGGGTATGACGTGGATATTTATGAGAAAAATCCGATTGCCGGCGGGCAGTGTATGGGATGGAACCGGAAAAACTGCCATATTGATAAACTGGAGGGGTCTGACAAAAGAGGAATACGAAAAGCAGAAAAAAGAAGCGGTAAAGGCAATCGAGGAACGATTACTGACACAGTTTCCGAAGCTTCGCGGACATATGGAATTTCTTGACTGCTGGACGCCGGTTACATACGAACGGTACTGTAACGCGTATCATGGAGCGTATATGAGCTTCATTACAAAAAAAGGCGTAAAGCCGTTCCGGGTAAAAGGAATCATAAAAGGAGTAAAAAACCTTTATATCGCCAGTCAATGGATTATGGCGCCGGGCGGACTTTTCGTAGCGGTAACGTCAGGAAAGTTCGCTGTGTGGCGGATTGCGCGGAAAGATAAAAGAAAGATGTAAGCGTCTTTTTTAGGAAATTTTGTATAATGCCTTTGTTATGAGACTCTTTTTGTCAGATAACACCGATTTTACGGGAACAAATCTCATTGACAACTTATCCTGCGAATTATATAGTAGTATACTAAAGCGTTCAATAAAGCAGGGGGAAACTATGAGAAATCTGGGAAAGCTATTTGTAACTATTTTACTATTTACAACAATAAATGAACAGACGAACATAGGAAACGGATTTTATTCGTTTCGTGAAAGAAGAGAGAATGATTTGAAAAAACAGTATGAGGCAGAGAAATTGCAAAGCAGTACTACCGTTGAGGATACGGTGGCTTCACAAAGCAAAAACGCTGCCGCCGCGGCATGGGCGGGGCAGCTGTTAGCAGACAGCAGTTACGGAAGCCCGGTTGCGTACTCCGCGAACTGGTACGATAATCTGTCCGATGTAGAAAAACTCGCAAGAACAATTTATTCGGAGGGCGGAACGTCTTTCACGGACGAGGAGAACGGC
>CAJTZH010000031.1 GCA_910584325.1 uncultured Lachnospiraceae bacterium
AAGGTATGGCGGAATTAACATCTATGATGAATATTGGTAAGGAGCTGGCAAGGAAGCTGGATTCTGTGGGGATTGGTTCGGCGGAGGAACTGGTCCGTCTGGGGGCGGAGCAGGCTTTCTTGAAAGTGAAGGGAAGGTATCCGAATGTCTGTCTGGTTCATTTGTATGCTCTGGAGGGCGCGGTCTGTAATGCGGAGTTCAATAGTCTTCCGGAGGGCAGGAAAAGGGAGCTGAAGGAGTTCAGTGATTTTTTGAAGGGCTGACGGCTGGACGGGATGTGGTCTGGCGGTGAAGGAGATAATCGGGGAGGTACGGTATGGGAATGTATGAGGAAATGGAAAAGGAGACAATGGAGCTGCTGCTGGGTGCGCTGGCGGAGCGGACGCTTTCAGGGAAACAGGAATGGGAGGGGCTGGATTACGTAAATGTGGTAAAGCGGGGAATCGAAAAAAGTTAAAAATCTTTTGTCCTATACTTGACATAAGCTGACGGCAACACGGAAGAACCGGAAGATTAATCATATTCCGGGAATGTCTGAAAAACAATATGATACCGCTGGTTATTGAAGATGTTAACAGAAATGAATATCTGGAATCAATGAAAAAATATAGAGAAGAAAATAAGATATCGAAATTGATTTCTCTTTTCAAAAAAGAACAGGAATTTTATTTTGAAAAGTGTAAATATTTCATGGGAAAATAAAATTATGACAAATCAACTAAAACGAGGCGGCGGAGTAAATGACGGGAGAGATTTTTCTGCAGACAGCCTCATGCAGTTAAAAAAAGCCGCTGCGCATATCCGGTATCTCATAAACGAGGGATATGACATAAAAAGCGCTTCCGTGTTTGTGGGGAATCATTTTTTGCTGTCGGAGCGTCAAAGGCTGGCGTTAGTACGCAGTATTTCAACGGACGAACAGCTTTTGCTGCGTGGCAATAAGGAATGTGCGGCAGAGGCATTATGTGGAGAAACGGTGCATATTGACGGTTTTAATACCATTATCACGCTGGAAATTGCGTTGTGTCATTCTCTGTTACTGGAATGCATGGACGGAACGGTCAGGGATTTGGCAGGGCTTCGGGGAACATACCGCCTGATAGACAAGACGAAGGAAGCTGTCGGAATGATTGCCGATACGCTTGAAAAATTCCATGTAAAAAAGGCGGTGTTTTATCTGGATGCTCCGGTGTCTAATTCAGGACGATTAAAGAGTCTGATTGCGTCTATGTGGGAACGGAGGAACATGGAGCTTGATATTCAGGTGATTCCCGACGTGGACAAGATATTACAGGAAAAATCGTGTGTTATCACGGCGGATGCGATTATACTGGATAAATGTAAAAGCTGGTTTAATCTGGTATCACATTGTGCCGGGCGTATGGGAGCGGATTTAGTGCGGGTGTGGTAGATATAATTAAATATATAAAAGCAGATTTGAGGAGAAAAGGTTATGGGTTGGCAAAGTTGTCCTTTTTTAGTTACACCAAAAGAACTTCAAATAGCATTTGAGCCATTTAAGCTTGTCATAGATAATGCTTGTGTGCCGATTGATTATACAAACATCCCTGTTGAGGAATTTCTCGAAAACTATTCTGCGCTGTATTAAATGCTTACCCCGATTATGAATTGTATTAAATGTAAAGGAATCGAGATATTATAACTTCCTGTTTATAGAACTGTTAAGTTGCTGCAGAATATGTGCTCTGCATAGAAATATTTTATATTAAACTATGCACTGGGAACACTTTTCCGAATAGGGGAGATTTTTAAGGACAAAATATCTGCCGCCGCACCGGATTTCTTTTTATCTGCCTTATGATGAGGGCGGAGCAGAGCTGTTTGCTATTCTGATGGAAGACAGAGACAGATATCTGGCGCATATGGATTCATTACATTACAAAGAAAAAGACAAACCAAACGAGTATACGGTTCAAGACGGCGACTGCCTGTGGACTATCGCACAGACAATTTATGGAGACGGGGCATTATGGGTTTCTTTGTATGAAGACAACAAAGACGTTATCGGTGAAAACCCCGATTTGATTTTTGCGGGTACAGAACTGAATATCAGGTAATCCGGTTTTGGTTTTGTGTTTTGGACAGATAAAGGCTGCCGTGTTTTATGGTTCACTGCGCAGCAGCCTTTCAGTTGGTTTATTTTGCATTTATTCTATAGTCCGACAGATAAAGCGGACCGGCAAGGACTTCCCGCGCTACGTAAAGCGTGCGGTCGAAACGTGTGTCGAGCGTCCATTTACACAGTGTGAGCGCGCGGTTTTGAATTTCGATACAGGTGATACAGCAGGGATGTACGCAGCTTCCGGTGTTAAAATAATAGGAATCTGCGCTTCCAAGCCTTGGGCGATGCGTGTGTCCGCTAATCAGAATCTGTTGTTGTTCGTCTGCCCATAACGAAAGGCGTTCTTCCGTGAGGCTTTTTCGGTGGTTGTTTTTCGCGGCGCTGGTAGGATCAAGAACGCCGGCATGTTCTAACGGTTTCCATACATAGCGGACGAGGAACCGGGACAGCTTCCAAAACACGGAGTTGAGTAAATCCGCCTGATGTCCGTGTGTCAGATAAAGCCGAAGACCGCTTACATCTTCAAGGATAACGCCACCGTAGTAGTTCATATCCGCAAAAAGAGGCTGTATTTGCTGCGTATCCGTACAGTAATAACGGGAACAGTGGCACTTGGAATAAGACGTTTTCTTTTTTTCCATGTCGTGGTTTCCGTAGATGAGATACAGCCGGTTTGCTGCCGCAAATTTTGAAAGAAGACAAAATACGTTGTTGTGGACTTCAATAATCTGTTCCATTTTACGGTTTTCCCATAATTCGTCGCCGTCTCCCAGCTCAATATAGGTAAAGCCGTTTTGATAATAATGCTGGAGAGCCGAAAAGTAAAGATGCTCGTTTTTTAAAAAATTATCGTTGGAATTGCCGCACCCACGATGACAGTCGCTGAACAAAACATAACGGGCCGACTGGTTTAGTGCAAGTACCGGAGCATTGTCAAAGGAGTGCGACAAACGGGAGTTAAGACTCATAAGCGTGTTCTCCTTTTGCGGCATTTGCGGCATTTTTTGCATCTGCGCAGGCGCAGGCAGCGGCGGAAAATAAACGGAAGATAATAATACAGGTAAAGCAAACGGTCAGGCGTATGGCAGAACGGACGCGTAACAAACAGGTAAAGCCGGCAGAAAATACGGTTTTTAAACTGGGCAATACAGCGTACCGGTTTGCTTAACAACCTGCAGCAGACAGGTGTTTTCGGTTTTGTAAAGGAAAAATATACACGGGAGCTGCATATCTGTATTGAATTTGTACAATATCCGAGATGAAAAAGGGCTTCGGCAAATTCATGTGCCATTCCACGTTCCGGGAAATTGATACAAAATTCCGCATAGAGATTGTCAGGTTTGGAAAAACAGCCCATGCGAAATGCGGCAAGCCACCAGTGCGGTCTGCAGATTTCCGCTATTTTTTCTTCTGTGTGATTTTGAATTCGTTTCAGATTCATAGTAAAGACGGGGAGTTTGTCGTTTGACACTGTATGAAAGAGTTCCCTTTTTCTTTTAAACGGGGGGATTATGCCGTCCGCACAGTAAATGCCGATTTCAGCTCCGGTGTTGATGCCATATTGTCCTTTCCAGACTTCAAGCAGCCAGGTACGGTTATCATAGTCGAAATAGACCGGCTCGCAGTCAAATACCATATTAAAAAATGGTGCCAGACAGTCGTACCGACGTGTATAACCAAAATTTCTCTGCCATGCGTCAAGTGTGGAGATAAAAATATCGCACTGTTCCAGATACTGGTAACCAAGAGGCATTGTCAGTTCGTTTAATAAACGGCATTTTTCATCGGGCGGAATGGAGCAGATTTTTTTTATAATACACTGTTTGCGCCGATGATTGAAGAACAAGCATAATAGCGCGAAAACGAAAAAAATACTGAAAATAATATACATCGTTTGAAAATCCTTTTCTTTTTTAACAGTATATGTAGAAAATAGGAAAGTGTTTTTATACGTTATGACAAAAATCGGATAGTCATAATGCATAGAAAAAATACGAAAATTAATAATTATTTCGTCATTTTTATTGATTGTACATAATTTGTACATATTTAAGAGTTATACTAAAAGAAGAAATATAGGAGTATTTCACAAGCTATAAGGGGATACAAAGGAGAGTACTATGGACCAGATATTTTCATACGAGGTTGCGAATTCACTCAGCCGGCAGAACGTGGATGAATTTCATTCACAGGCTGTACAATTCAGGGAGCTGATGATGATGTATACCTGTGCAATTAAGGAAGTCCAGACAAAACTGGAGATTTTAAACGAAGAGTTCCGGGTCAGGAGCCAGAGAAATCCTATTTCGACGATTAAGTCGAGAATCAAGGAACCGATGAGCATTTTTGAGAAGGCGAACAGAAAAGGATACGGACTTACATTTGAATCTATCCGCAAGAATATGCATGATATAGCGGGTATCAGGGTTATCTGCCCGTTTGTGGAGGATATTTATTCCGTAGCGGAGATGCTTACCAATCAGGACGATATTCAGATGCTGCAGATTAAGGATTATATACAGCATCCCAAGTCCAACGGATACAGGAGCCTTCACATTGTAGTGGAAGTGCCGATTTTTTTGTCCGACCGCAAGGAGTACATGAAGGTAGAAGTGCAGATTCGTACGATAGCTATGGATTTCTGGGCTTCTTTAGAACATCAGATACATTACAAGAAAACAATCGGCGAGGATGATTCACGAATTGTTCAGGAACTCAAAGAGTGCGCGGATACGATTTACAGAACGGATAAGAAGATGGAATCCATCCGTAAGAAGTTAAATTATGTGGAAGAGATTCAGCATGTTATCTAAATAAAGCATATGGGGAACGGAAAAGGAACTGCCGCAGGATACGGCAGTTCCTTTTCGTTTTAATTGTTTAGTGTTTTCGTTTTGGTTTTCTTGTAATCATAAACAGAACCGTGCCAAGGATGAGTACGGTCAGTCCGAATCCCACAAAGGTCTCAAACATTTCGTTAAACAGTCCTGATTCCGACAGGGAAGATTTGACTGTTGTATACTGCGCGCCGTTTACCATATCGGTCAGTATGGCTGAAAGCGCGCTGTCAATTTCCATATCGTTTGTCTGCAGTGTGAAATAGTAATTAAAACCGTTCATAACAGTGTAATAGCGTTCCGAATATACCGAAACCTCTCTTTGGGACACTTCCGTGACAGAGTGCGTGACGGTATGAATATATTTTGTCGTGTCATTTTCATATAAATCTATAAAGAGCAGTTCGGTATTTTCGGCTGCGGCAAATTCGGCGTTAAGCCGTTCCATATATTCCTGCAGCGCCGAAGCTTCAAGGGTATCAAACCCTGCGTTTTCTTTGTTTGCCAAAGGGACGCAGGTTACCAGAATTTCATAGCTTAAATCATCCGGAAAAGCATTCAGATAGATGTTGTTTTGAATAAAAGAATTCTGCATGGTTATGGCATTTGTACCAAGTATCTCCAGGGCGGGATTACTTTCGGAAACGCTTCTTGTCAATACATTGAAATCTTCCTGTACGGAAATAATAAGATTAATGGCGGAGAATTTGTATTCATTTTCTTCGGCAAAGGCGGGGATCGTTATTAAGACAGATATCAGGGCCGCCGTAAGCAGCATTAATAATTTATTTTTCATGGAGTCTCCTTTCTACCACAGTGACACATAATATGAATAATTTATATCATAAATATTTACAAAAATCAATTAAATTGCTATTATAAGAACAGTATTGTTTAAGGAGAAAAGAAAATGAGCAGACCTGTTGTTGCAATTGTGGGACGGCCGAATGTCGGAAAATCCACGTTGTTTAATGCGCTTGCGGGGGAACAGATTTCGATTGTGAAGGATACTCCGGGCGTGACCAGAGACAGAATATATGCGGAAGTTACATGGCTGAATCATACGTTTACCATGATTGATACAGGCGGTATTGAACCGGACAGCAAGGATATCATACTTTCACAGATGAGAGAGCAGGCGGAGATTGCCATTGCGACGGCAGACGTGATTGTGTTTATTGTGGACGTCCGCCAGGGACTCGTGGATGCGGACGGTAAGGTGGCGGACTTGCTGCGGCGCAGTCAGAAACCGGTTGTACTCTGTGTGAATAAAGTGGACAACTTCGATAAATTTATGCCGGACGTATACGAGTTTTATAATCTGGGAATCGGCGAGCCGTTTCCGATCTCGGCATCGTCAAAGCTGGGGCTTGGAGAGCTTCTTGACGCGGTTACGGGTCATTTTACACCGGAACAGCTTTTGGAAGAAGAAGACGAACGGCCGCGTGTCGCCATTGTCGGAAAGCCGAATGTGGGCAAATCTTCTATTATAAATAAGCTGGTGGGAAGCAACCGCGTGATTGTCTCGGATATTGCGGGGACAACGAGAGATGCCATTGACACAGAAGTGGTTCATGACGGCAAACCGTATGTGTTTATTGACACGGCCGGTCTGAGGCGCAAGAATAAGATTAAAGAAGAACTGGAACGCTACAGTATTATCCGTACGGTAACGGCAGTGGAGCGCGCGGACGTGGTGCTTGTTGTGATTGACGCGACGGAGGGCGTGACGGAACAGGACGCCAAGATTGCGGGAATTGCGCATGAACGTGGGAAGGGCATTATTATCGTCGTCAATAAATGGGATGCGATTGAGAAAAATGATAAGACGATTTATGAGCATACGAAACGGATTAAAGAGGTATTATCGTTTATTCCTTACGCGGAGATTATGTTTGTGTCGGCAGAGACTGGACAGCGGCTTTCCAAGATGTTCGGACTGATTGACGCGGTGATTGAGTCGCAGAACTTAAGAGTCGCCACGGGCGTGTTAAACGAAATTATGACTGAGGCAGTTGCGATGCAGCAGCCGCCATCCGATAAGGGCAAGCGGCTGAAGCTGTTTTATATTACGCAGGTTGCCGTAAAACCGCCGACATTTGTAATTTTTGTAAATGACAAGGAGCTGATGCATTTTTCTTACACCAGATATATCGAAAACAAAATCCGCGATACGTTTGGCTTCAGGGGAACGTCGCTGCGGTTTATTATTCGGGAGCGAAAGGAAAAGGACAAGTAGAATGGAACGTATTATCTGTATCATAATCGGTTATGCACTGGGGTTATTCCAGACGGCATATTTTTACGGTAAAATGCACGGAATTGATATCAGAGAGCATGGAAGCGGTAATTCCGGTACGACAAATGCCCTGCGTGTGTTGGGAACAAAGGCGGGACTGATTGTTCTGGCAGGGGACTGTCTCAAATGTATGGCGGCAGTCTGGATTGCGAAGTTACTATTTTGCCAGAGCCATCCGGATACGGTTTATCTGTTAAGCCTCTATGCCGGAGCGGGCGCCATTCTCGGACATAATTACCCGTTTTATATGGGATTTAAAGGCGGCAAAGGAATTGCGGCAACGGCAGGTTTAATTCTGTCTTTTCATCCGTATTTCATTGTCACGGGCGTATTACTGTTTTTCGGAATATTTTTTATAACGCATTATGTATCGCTGGGCTCGCTGCTTGTGTATGCGGGATTTATCATTCAGATGGTGTACTGCGGGCAGACGGGACTGTTTGCCGGGATGACGCAGGCGCAGCTCTATGAAATGTATGCGGTCACGGCGTTTCTGACGGTTCTTGCTTATTGGAAACACCGTCAGAATATTGTGAGACTGCTTCAGGGAAATGAAAGAAAAACTTATCTAACAAAGAAAAATAAAGAAAATTAGGAGAGAGTATGGCAAAGGTTACAGTGCTGGGTGCGGGAAGCTGGGGAACGGCTCTTGCCCTTTTGTTGAATAATAACGGTCATGAAGTGGCGATCTGGTCAATTCTGCCGGATGAAATCGAGACGTTAAAAACAGAGAGAGAGAATAAGAGATGTCTGCCGGGGGTTATGATTCCGGAGAGAATTTCGTTTACGGCTGACGCGAAGGAAGCTGTTTTGGGTAAGGATGTGCTTGTCATGGCGGTTGCGTCGCCCTATACGCGTTCTACGTCCCATGCGCTTCGTGAACTGGTAACGGAAGGACAAATTATTGTCAATGTTGCGAAAGGAATCGAGGAGGCAACGCTGATGACGCTGACGGAGGTTATCAGCGACGAGATTCCGCAGGCAGATGTTACTGTTTTATCGGGACCAAGCCATGCGGAGGAAGTAGGGCGCGGTATTCCTACAAGCTGCGTTGTCGGAGCAACTGACAAGAAAACGGCGGAGTTTTTGCAGAATGTGTTTATGTCGGAGGTGTTCCGCGTATATACGAGTCCGGATATTATGGGAATTGAGCTTGGCGGCGCGTTAAAGAATGTGATTGCGCTTGCGGCAGGCATTGCCGACGGTATCGGATACGGCGATAATACAAAGGCAGCGCTGGTTACGAGAGGAATTTATGAGATATCAAAACTCGGAATGGCAATGGGCGGCAAAGCAGAGACATTTAACGGCCTCACGGGCATCGGCGATTTGATTGTGACCTGCGCCAGCATGCACAGCCGTAACAGAAGGGCGGGTATTCTTATCGGGCAGGGCAAGACGTATGAAGAAGCGATGAAGGAAGTCAACATGGTTGTCGAAGGCGTCTACGCGGCAAAAGCGGCGGTGAAGCTTGCTGAAAAATATAATGTGGACCTGCCAATTGCCGAACAGGTCAATAAGATACTTTTTGAAGGAAAAAAACCGGAAGAGGCCGTAAAAGAGCTGATGCTTCGGGATAAAAAAATAGAAATTCAGAACCATGAATGGAATGAATAGATAGCATAATTAAAACTCCTTTCACATATATTTGGTATAAATATGGAAGGGGTTTTTTTATGGAAGATTTAGTGCATAAAGAATTTAATCTGTATCATGACATGCAGGCAAGAACGAACGGCGAAATTTATATCGGCGTTGTCGGCCCTGTCAGAACGGGAAAATCTACGTTTATTAAGCGGTTTATGGATTTGCTTGTGATTCCCAACATTGTCAGTCAGGCTGACAAAATCAGGGCAAATGACGAACTCCCGCAAAGTTCCGCCGGAAAAACAATTATGACCACGGAACCGAAGTTTATACCGAAAGATGCGGTAGAAATTGCTTTAGACAGTTTAAACGTCAAGGTACGGATGATTGACTGCGTCGGCTTTATGGTAAACGGCGCGGCGGGACATCTGGAAAACGACGAGGAACGTATGGTAAAAACACCGTGGGATACGTCCCCGATTCCGTTTACGAAAGCTGCGGAAATCGGTACGGAGAAAGTTATAAAAGACCATTCCACCGTGGGAATCGTAATTACGGGAGACGGAAGTTTCGGTGATTTTACAAGAGAGGATTACGCGGAGCCGGAGGCAAAGACGATAAAACGGTTAAAAGAAATCGGTAAGCCGTTTGTTATGTTGTTAAACAGTACGAATCCGCGTAGTGATAAAACACGGGATACGGCAGGAAAGCTTGCGCAAAAATACGGATGCAGGGTTTTGCCGACGGACTGCCAGAATCTGAATATGGATGACATCCACCAGATTTTTTCGGCGCTCCTCAATGAGTTCCCGATGAGAGAAATCCGCTTTGAAATTCCGAAATGGGCGCAGATGCTTTCGGAAGATGATGAAATCCGCCAGAGCCTTATCAGTCTTGCATTTTCTATTATGAAGGATATCAATACGATGGAAGAGGCAAAACAGTATCATTTTGGCGAGGTCCCGTCTTTTGTGGAAAATATCCGCGTGGGAACGGTGGATTCGTCCTGCGGGAGCATGGTAGTGGATATCAAAATCGAAAACAAGTTTTACTTTGAGATGCTAAGCAACATGTGCGGCGAAACCATTGAAAATGAATATCAGCTTGTAACACTGATTAAGGAACTGACCCAGAGAAAAATGGAATTTGAAAAGGTATCGGATGCCGTCAGTATGGTACATATCAACGGATACGGAGTTGTAAACCCGACCAGGGAGCAGATACATATGGAAGAACCGGTGGTCATTAAAAACGGCAGCAAATTCGGCGTGCGTATTAAGGCGGAAGCGACGACGATTTACATGATTCAAACGAATATCCAGACGGAAATCGCTCCGATTGTCGGTAATGAACAGCAGGCGAATGATTTGATAAAATATATTAACGACAACGCGGCGGATAATGCCGAGGGAATCTGGGACATTAATATTTTCGGCAAGACCATTGAGCAGATTGTAACGGACGGCATCGGCGATAAAATCAGAAACATCACGGAAGACAATATGACAAAACTGCGCGACACACTGCAGAAGGTTATGAACGACAATACGGGTATTGTCTGCCTGATTGTGTAGGAATGTTGGAAAAAAGTTGATATCCTCCGTTAATTATGTTAAAATTTGGGAAGAATACTTTTAACGGAGGATATCATGTTAGAAAAATTATTTAAGCTGAAAGAAAACAAAACGGATGTCAGAACGGAAGTAGTTGCAGGTATTACTACTTTTATGACTATGGCATACATTCTTGCGGTGAATCCAGGCATGCTTGGCGCTTCGGGAATGAATTCAAATGCGGTGCTTGCGGCGACGGCGCTGGCATCATTCCTTGGCTGTATTTTGATGGCGGTACTTGCCAATTACCCGTTTGCGCTGGCTCCGGGTATGGGGCTGAACGCGTATTTTACGTATTCGGTCTGTATTGGAATGAACGTGGACTGGAGAATAGCGCTTGCTGCCGTTTTTGTTGAAGGTCTTATTTTTATTGTGCTTTCTCTTACGAATGTGCGTGAGGCAATCTTTAACGCGATACCGCTGACATTAAAATATGCGGTAAGCGGCGGTATTGGTCTGTTTATCGCGTTTATCGGGTTGCAGGGCGCGAAGCTTTGTGTTGCGGAGGCGTCTACGCTTGTGACATACCAGCATTTTAACGA
Organism: uncultured Lachnospiraceae bacterium; assembly: GCA_910584325.1. Lineage (GTDB taxonomy): Bacteria > Bacillota > Clostridia > Lachnospirales > Lachnospiraceae > MGBC120314. Next base: position 10,962 of record CAJTZH010000031.1, read on the forward strand.
GAATTTTAATTCTGTAGGAATCGGCGCGGTACTGGCATTAATCGGCGTGCTTCTCACGGCAGTGCTTTTGATTAAGAAAGTTAAGGGAGCAATTCTTTTTGGTATTATCGGAACGTATCTTCTCGGCATTATCTGCCAGATTGTCGGTCTTTATGTGCCGAATCCTGAATTGGGAATGTATTCTTTATATCCTGATTTTTCAAACTGGTTTGTTCTCGGGGAACTTCCGGCGACATTCGGCCAGTTGTTTAAAGCAGATTTTACATCCATCCGTGTTATGGATTTTATCGTTGTGATTTTTGCGTTCCTCTTCGTAGATATTTTTGATACGCTGGGAACATTGATGGGCGTTGCCTCCAAAGCGGACATGCTTGATAAAGACGGCCGGCTTCCTAGAATCAGAGGCGCTCTTTTGGCGGACGCCGTTGCGACAAGCGCAGGAGCCGTTCTTGGTACGTCGACAACGACAACGTATGTGGAGAGTTCATCCGGTGTTTCGGAAGGTGGAAGAACCGGTCTTACCAGTGCGGTTACAGGTATATTGTTCCTGCTTTCGGGACTTTTTCTTGCACCGTTATTTATGGCGATTCCGTCGTTTGCTACGGCGCCGGCGTTAATCGTAGTGGGATGTATGATGATTTCATCCGTGCTTAAAATTGACTTTAACGATTTTTCCGAAGGTATTCCGGCGTTTCTTGCGCTTGCAGCAATGCCGCTGATGTACAGTATTTCAGAGGGAATTGCGGTTGGATTTATCTCTTATGTAGTGATTAATCTTCTCGCGGGAAAAGCGAAGTCAAAGAAGATTAGTCCGTTAATGTATGTTCTTGCCATATTGTTTGTATGTAAATATATTTTCTTATAAAATTGGTTTACATATTTGATGGCAGGTTATATAATATAACCCATGCAATATAAAAAGAGAGGTAAACCATGAAGAGGGTTTTAAGAAAAGTAAAAGATTTATATATCCGTTATACGGACAAGGCGGCATACAGGATTAACTATAACAGACTGAACAAATATATGGTATCGAAGGGGCGTAAGACAAGTATGTCTGACGACAATGCTTATCCGGCGCTTTGTCATGCCGCTTCGGAAGACGATAAGTTCTTTGCGGATTTTAGAAGAAACTTTATTTACAACCGTGTGCTGGAGCATGTTCCGCAGTATCAGGGGCAGGAATACCTGGATGTTATCAACCGAAACAATAAGTTAAAATTTACGGACACGGACTGGGATAATTTCCGAAGGAACGATTTGTACGGCAATCCGAGAATTTACTCTTATCAGATTAATAACCGGACGATGGCGCTTTCGCCGACAACGCTGCGTTATGCTAAGGTGCTGCAGGATATTGTGACGCTGTTTGATACGGACAAGCTGAGAAAAATCGCCGAAATCGGTATCGGTTACGCCGGTCAGTGCAGAGTGCTGACAAGCTATTTTACAGTCGACAGCTATTCTCTGTTTGATTTACCGGAAGTGTTAAGTCTTGCGAAGAAGTATCTTGGGAAGTTTGGCAGCACGGATACGATCCGTTTTGTTGACGGAACGAACATCGACGTGGACGACGAATATGATTTTGTAATCAGTAACTACGCGTTTTCGGAGCTGATTCGTGATGTACAGGATATTTACCTTGAGAAGGTGATATTAAAATCGAAAGCAGGATATATGACTTGGAATTCTCTTTCCTGCGATGTGCTCGACGGTTATACGTTGGACGAGTTGTTGGCGAAAATTCCTGGTTCATCCGTTATCAAGGAGGAGCCGCTTACGGCAACCAATAATTGTATTATTATCTGGGGCAACCAATAATCTGAATATTATTTTTTTACAGAACGCACTGTCATTTGGGCAGTGCGTTTTTTTCTTGGGAAATTAATCTGTAATTTTTCTGTCTTGTATGGAAAGCATACCTACTTTTTTATTAAATGATATTTTTAGAACTTTCCGTTCTTATAAAAATGGAAACTTTTAAAATTCCACGATTTTTAATGGACTTTTTATACCAAATGGTATAAAACCATAGTATTTCACAAAAGGGAGAAGCATTATGATGAGAAAAAATTTATTGGTATGTTTTATGATGTGTGCAGTCGTGTGTCTGATGTTTGTTTTAAATAAAATAACAATCAGTACGGTTTGGGCTGCCGAATATGAGTATGACAAGCTGGGGAGAGTTACGAAAGTGACTTATGAGGATAACAGCAGCGTTACATATGAATATGACGCAAATGGAAATATTGTCTCGGTGACAAGAACAGAAGGAGAACAGGAAACAACAAAGCAGCCGGCTGAGGAAGAGACAACAGAACGGCAGGAGGAGACGGATTCGCTGCAAAAACCTGTAGAACCAGGCGGTTTGGGCGAAGATGAGACAGGAGCGCAGGGCGGCGGTGGAACCGAAAATTTTGGTCCGGGAAATCAGGAGCAGGAAAGCGGCGGGTTAGGCAGCGAGACAAAACGACCGGGGAATCATACCGCACAGAACACTGATGGCGGGGAAAACGGTGAAACTGCCGCTGGAGGAAACAAAGAACCTACAGGAACAACTGGTATGTCTGGGACAGAGCAGAACCCGTCCAAAGAAACCGGCAGTATCAATGATACAATAACGGAGACAGAGCATATGACGGATAAAAAAAGCGATACCGGTAAAACCGGATTCTGGCAAAAAGTATGGAACGCGGTTACAGGCTTCTTTTTGTGGCTCTGGTCTGTAATTAAGAGCTTCTTTTTATGGATATGGTCGATGATAAAGCAACTGTTTACATTGATATTCGGATAATTTACTTTGCATAACAATGATTGGAGAGGGCAGATGAAGAAAAGATTTAGCAGATGGATTGCGTTAGTTTTGATGGTTGTCATACTGCCGTGGCAGGAGTGCTATGGGGCATATGTTTATGGGATGGAGATGTCTTTGGATGCGGAGTTGGCTGATAATGAAATTAATCATTCTGAAAATTTGAACTTAAAAAATAAATATGATTTTTTTGTTTATAGATCAGAATGTAAAAAAACGGAATTTGAAGCAAATGGAATAATTTATAGGTTGCATGGAAAAGGCTGTACTGCTTTTAATGAAGAAATATTTTTAGATTGGGATTTTGGCTATAGAAGCAGATGGTGCGGTATTGACCCATGGAAGGTTTCAATAACGCTGAAAAAAATTTAATATATGCTTATGATGGAAATTCAATTAAGAAGTTTTGTGATTTATTAGTTAAAGATAACATTATGTTTAAGAAATGTGAGCAATACTATTTTAAAATACTGGAGAGTGAAACATTTAAGCCTGATTTTCCAATAGAATATGATACATTAATTATTGAACGCTTTGATTCAAGATGGTTTATACCAAGAAATAAGTGTATTGACAGATTTATAAGAAAAAGTAATAGAGTATATAATGATATTAAAAAAAAGAGGATAAATATATTTTAAGATTTTTCTTTAGAGGAAAAGAAATATATACTATTCCTTATGATGATATCGGTTATCCTGAAAATGCGATAAAAATAATGAGTGATGATATTATATGTAATCTAAAAAAGTTATCTGATATTTAATTAACTTAAACATATTATTTCAATGAACTTTCGCAGGCAGACTGTGCAAAGGGTTTCCAAAGTTGTCTTGCGCAGGAGAATGACATTTTCTTAATATTCCGTTAATGCCTTAGCAATTTCGGGACAGGACGTCCCGAAAAGCCCGATTTGAGCCACGACGGCGAATATCGGGCGGTTGCGTCACTGGTTGAAAACCTATGCCGGAATATTTAGAAAATGCATTTGACGAAGCGACAACTGCGGGAACCCTTTGTGCAGTCTGTCCTTTGGAAGTTTATGGGATATATTTTTAGATTTTAAATCATAATTTGAAACTGTTAGATGATAACGGCATACATCAAAAACTGATATATGAGAGCAATTATTTACCTCACATTTAAAAAAAATTCCCAAGAAAATAATTATGATATTCTTCGAAAATAGGAGAAATCTTACACAAAATAATGCAAAAATATATTTAGTCAGTTATACTGATAGATAAAGAGGTATTTATGATGTTTTCTGTATAATTGACAACTTGTAGTAAGGACAGATAAAAACAATCTGTATTACATGAAAACATGACTCATAGAGCTTTTAAACGAGAGACGGCGTGGTATGGTGTGAGAGTGACTGCCGGAACATGAGTCAGGCGTTGCAGGCGGCAAGAAAAGCTGCCATCGTATTTAGGCAAAGTCAGGACAGACATAGGGTGATAAAAAATGAACAAAAACGAAATTCGTGCCGTATACACACAAGATACAATTAGAGTATACCAGGCATATAACAAGATGATTGCAGACGAAGCTGTCAGCGGCGGTACATTTGGAAGTCATTTTAAATGGGACCGAATGACCTGGATAAAACCTTCATTCTTATGGATGATGTACCGGTGCGGCTGGGGAACAAAGGAAAAGCAGGAATGTGTATTGGCGATTGATATGAAAAGAGAAGCATTTGATTATCTTGTAAAAAATGCCGTATTATCAACGTATCAGGAACAGATTCACATGGATTACCAAGAATGGAAAGAACAAATACGCCGGTCAGAGATTCGGTGTCAATGGGACCCTGAGAGGGATATATTCGGAAATCCGCTTGAATACCGGACAATACAGCTTGGATTAAGGGAAAAAGCCGTAAGAAAATATGTTGAGGAATGGATTATTCATATTACGGATATTTCTGATTATGTGTGTGAGTTAAAAGATATGATTGCAAAAAAGGAAGATGTTTCTGCATTGTTGCCGGCTGAAGTCCAATATAAGGAGTACTATGTTTAATATTCAGGAATATGACAACAAATATCATAACCAACTGATTCGGTTTTTGGAACAGTGCCTGCCGCAGTCGGGAAGAACTTTGGACTTAAACGGACGCCATAACATGTATTGTCATGTAGAAGACTTTTTTAAATGCTTCTGGTGTCTGTTTGACGAAGACCGATTAATTGGTACAGTTGCGCTCAGAGAGTTGGGTGCAGAGCGGTGCGAATTAAAAGCTCTTTACCTTTTAGAACAGTATCATAAAAATGGGCTGGGATTTCGGCTGTTGCAAACCGCCATCTCAAAAGCGCGGCTGGATGGTTATCAGGAAATTGTTCTTGACACACTGGCATCAAGTAAAGCGGCGATTTCTTTATATGAAAAAACAGGATTTGTGAGAACCCAAAGATACAATGATAATGAGAAGGCAGATATCTTTATGATTTTAAAATTTGACGGCTAAATAAGTGGAGCTTTCAAACAGTGAGAAAACAGATGCTTTTAATTTGACCAATCACCGGCAGGTTCTGTCTTGCTTTGACAAATAAGGACATATATTGTATAATACATATAAGTCAGATATAAGCGGCAGAGATTGTCGGTCACTATTTATATAGTTTTATAATTTTATATGCCATATACACATTTTATGTATTACCGAGTTCGTTTCATCTATTGTATTTTCATAGAATGCGCTTGTGTTGACATTTTTCAAGTTTAAGTCTGAATACTATCCATAATTTTAAAATTTTATATGTATTACAGGGAGGAAACAGGTAATGGGTAAATTTTCAAAAAAATTGAACGAGTACCGGATTCGCGAGCGGCTGGTGCGTGGATTTGTAATTGCGTCCGGTCTTCCGGCGTTTGTAGCTGTTATCGCGTTAACTGCTTTGATTGCAGTGTCGGTGATATACGCGGGTGCGTTAAAAGATTACGGGTTCGCGCAGGGAGACGTGGGTAAAACCATGACATATTTTTCGGAGACAAGGTCAGCGCTGAGAGGGTGCATCGGATATGACGAGATGGACTCCATTATGAGCATGCGTGAGGTTCATGATGAAAATGTGGAGCTGTTTACAAAGAGTTTTGCGGATTTAAAGAAAGCGATGGTATCGGATGCCAATAAAAAGATTTACAACGACATTTCCGTCAAACTGGAAGAATACTGGAAACTGGATCATGAACTATTGGAATTAGGTCTGACGTCGGATGCGGCGCTTTCCAAAGAAGCGCAGGACAGGGCAATGAATGAGCTGATGCCGTTATATGAAGATATTTATCAACAGCTGACTTCCATTATGGATGTCAAGGTTGACCGTGGAAATAGTATTTCGGCGACAATGACAACGGTTTGTATTGTTCTTGTTGCAGTAATAACATTGATAATTGTCGCAGCGATATCGTTATCAATCCGCATGGGAAAACGTATTGCGGTCGGTATTTCAAAACCTTTGATTCAGTTAGGAGCCAGACTCGAAAATTTTGCGCAGGGTGATTTGTCCAGTCCGTTTCCTGTAAACGACGCAAAAGACGAAGTATCCGATATGATACGGTCGGCAAACGAAATGGCGCAGTCGCTTGATTTTATTATCACCGATATGCAGCATATATTAGGCAAAATGGCAGACTCGGATTATACGGTTCAATCAGAGGATGCCTCACGTTACATAGGTGAGTTTCAGCATCTTTTTGACTCTGCTATGAGGATGAAGAATAGTATGGTTGAAACGATGCGCTTTATTGAAGAATCGTCAATACAGGTGACGGCAGGCTCCACCAATCTTGCCGAGACGTCCGTCAGTCTTGCGGAAGGCGCTTCAGAGCAGGCCGGTGCGGTACAGGAACTGCATGCCACATTTATGACGATTGCGGAGGCAGCGGAACAGGCGGCGGTTTCTGCCGAGGAAGCGTATCATCAGTCACAGAAATATGCCGACGTGGCAGACGGCAGCAATGCCGATATGAAAGAAATGGTAGAGGCGATGGCACGTATTAATGAAATGTCCCAAAAAATCGGAAATATCATTTCGGAAATCGAAAACATCGCGTCACAGACAAACCTGCTTTCGCTGAATGCTTCCATTGAAGCGGCAAGAGCCGGAGAAGCGGGACGCGGGTTCTCTGTTGTTGCAGACCAGATTCGTCAGCTTGCGGAACAGAGCAGTAAATCAGCCGTTGATACAAGGTCGCTGATTGAAGGAACCATGCAGGAGATTGAGAACGGAAATAAGGTAGCTGACCGTGCCGTAGAATCGATTGGTCAGGTTGTGGACGGAATCAGAAAAGTTGCGTCTTCTTCCAAGGAGCTGAGCGTTGTCTCTACCAATCAGGCAGCGACAATGAAAGAAGCGGAGCAGGGAATTAACCAGATTTCGGATGTTATTCAGACAAATGCGGCAGTTGCCGAAGAATCTTCCGCAACGAGCCAGCAGTTGTCGGCACAGGCAGCTTCGCTGGATGCGCTAATTGCCAAGTTTGAATTACCTTCTAAAAGGAATTAGATAAGTTATTCATTACAATGATTCTTTATTATTCGGTTTGGGCTGCGGCTTGTCGTCGGGTTCTTCGTCCACGGGAAGCCATGCCCTGCCGAATTGAATATCTTTGAACAGTGCAGCCAGTCCCGTAATCTGTTTTAATCGTAAAATCTCATCTTTATCCATGCCGAGATGCTTGGATATCCATGCGTCGGAGCGTCCCAGTTCATGAAGTTCCTTGATGATATTACTCATTAAATCTACATTGTGAGAGCCTCTTGCCCGGTTGTGGCGGATTGTGCTTGCCATACAGTGGTCGATTGGTTTATTGATAACGGAAACAGGAAGCATGCCGCCTTCCCGCTCATAAATATCAGGATGCTCCATTATGATGCGGTAACGGTGGAATCCGTCCACAATTACGTATGTATCGTCGGATACATCATGATAGCATACGATGGGCATGGTATAACCGTCTTCTTTGATGCTGTCATAGAGAAGCCGAAGCTCCGGTGGAGCAACGGAATTCGGATTATATGAATTTGGTTTAATTTTTTCGACAGGTACAGAAATAACCTGATAAACAGGACTTTTACACATTATTATAAATCACCTACAGTCTTATATTTCAATTTTAACAGATTGACATTCTTTTGTTGTTCCCTGGTCAGACCAAACCCCATAAAGCGGCATACATGGTCGTTTTTCAGGATACAATAGCACATTCGTTTCCAGCTTGGAATATCTTTTGTAGTTTTAATGTCATCCGTATGGTCGGGAAGTTTGCCGATAAAAACGATACGGGAATTTTTCATAATGGTATAATTGGAGACGCCGTTTCTGCGTATGCGGTATCCGTGTTCCAAAAGTTCTTCAATTGTTTCTTCTTCCAGACCGCCGCCTACTTTATGCCAGAAATCAATGGAAGATTTAAATTTTTTGATATAGTTATTTCTTAGACGTACCGGCAGTGTTGCAAGCAGGAATTTTGTGTAAGATTCCCATGTATGTCCTTCGGGCAGTGTGAGACTGCGGTAGCCAAGCGCTTTCGTTTTACCATAGATGGCGCCGAAATTGGCGCCTCTGACGCGGCCTACAAGCTTTGCCCATATTTCCGGGTCAATGACGCGGTACAGATTCAAACTGTCTTTGGCGTAATCGTTAAAAGGCGAAGCAACCCGCATCTGGTCCGGTTTGAGACCGGACATATAGTACAGGTCGTATAAATGATTATAATCATATGAAAACAGATAGTTGGCGTGCCAGATATCGCTGGTGGTCCAGTCGTAGATAGGAGAGGCGCACCAGACATTCTTAAACTGGCGGCTTATCCAGCAGGTATCGTCATAGCCGTATTTGCGGTTTACAATACCGCAGTAGCGCTGCAGGGATTCATCCGCGCGAATCCCGACAAGACAGACCGTTTTTTTATTACCGTGGGAAATACGATACCAGCGACCGAACTGTTTTGCAAGGTCTTCCTGATGCATACGGTAACGATAGGTAGTTATCGGATTATTTTCCAGATTGATAACATAAGGGTGATTTGGCATCGGACGGACCCATAGGTCTTTTTTGGTATCATCCCACGGATACCAGAACATTTCATAACTGCTAAGAGCCGTCCGCGTCGCCATCGGCAGACAGACCCAGTAAGGTTCCACATCATTCTCGATTCGCTTAAAAGTCCGTTCAATATACTCTGTCGTCACGGTATACTGCGCTTCGAAATCCTGATGAAACACGCCGATTCTTTTTTCAGGATAATATTTTTTTTGAAAATCCAGCGTAAGATTTAATAAAAGACCGCTGTCTTTTCCTCCGGAAAAAGAAATAAATATATTGTCAAATTCATGAAAAATGTAGTGCAGTCTGCTCTGCAGGGCATCAAAAACACTTTCGTTCGTAAATTTCCGTTTCGTTTCAATCACCGCCTAAAATACAAATTAGAACAAATTATACCATAAATTCCCATTTTAAACAATATTTTCCATTTTTCGACATAAAAGAAAAACAATTACGAAAAAAATATAAAAACTCAAAGTTTTTCATGCCTTGAAATAAGACAGGAAGTATTGTATAGTGGATAATAAATCGGAGGAGTATAACATGAAAACGGAAGTAATTTTATTTATAGCGGCGGTTGTCGTAGTGCTTGTCTATACAAGTATCCGTTCCGCAGCGGAACGGAAGCGTAAAATCCGCGATAAAATTCAAAAAGAATATCAAAAACCTTTGGAGCGCGAGCTGGCGTATGACGATTACGAGGCGCTCAAAAGCTATTTTTACGGAACCGTTTGCGAAGAAGAGAATTATATTGACGACGATACATGGGATGATTTGAACATGGACGACATCTTTATGACCATGAATAATACGAATTCTTCCGTGGGGCGGGAGTACCTGTATTCTTTTCTGAGAAAGCCGTGTGTATCGCAGGATGAATTGGACAGAAGACATAAAATTGCGTGCGGTTTTGCGCAAAATGAAGAAAAACGTATCAAAATCCAGGAAGAATTCGCCAATCTGGGGATTGCGAGAAAAGTCGGGATTTATTCCTGTCTGAAGCTGATGAAAGAGTATGCGGCAGAAAGCAGCCTCATCCATTACAGCTGTTTTTTCCTGATAGCGTTATGTGTGCTTGCCGTTTGTACTATTCGGTCAGACATCGGCATTTTTATTGTCATTGCCTCGGTGGCGTTTATTGTAATAACATATTATAAGAAAAAAGCGCAGATTGAAAAATATTTTGATTGTGTCAAATGGACAGTAAGTATGATATCTGTCTCGAAAAAGCTTTGTTCCATGCGGATAGACTTTTTACAGAACGAACTGGATGAACTGTCGTCGTATGTTGCTTCCACAAAGAAAATTACAAAAAATATTTTTCTGCTGCAGACAGGACAGAATATGGGTGGTTCACTGGCGGAAATGCTTTTGGATTACCTGAGAATCCTCACCCATGTGGATTTAATTAAATTTAATCATTCGGTAGCTCAGATACAGAGACACTACCGTGAAATTATAGGCATGTATGAACTGCTTGGTTATATTGAAAGCTGCATTGCCATTGCTGCATACCGCAATAAACTGCCGGAATGGTCCGTGCCGCGTCTTTCGCATGGAAACGACTATAAAGCCGAAAACTTATACCACCCGCTGCTTGAGAATGCGGTTGCCAATTCCATTCATACGGACAGGTGCGTGCTGCTGACAGGTTCCAATGCGTCCGGCAAATCCACGTTTCTCAGAAGTGCGGCGTTGAACGCGTTGTTTTCGCAGACGATTTATACCAGTACTTCGTCGGAATATGAAGGCGATTTTTACAGAATAGTATCCTCCATGTCGCATAAAGACAGCGTTGTTGAGGGCGACAGCTACTATATGGTCGAAATTAAAGCGCTAAAGCGGATTCTTGACATGGCAGTGCAATCCCATGAAAAACTGCTCTGTTTTCTGGATGAGGTTCTGCGCGGAACAAATACCGTAGAAAGAATTGCGGCATCTACCCAGATATTAAAAAGTTTTGATAATACCCGGGCGCTTTGTTTTGCAGCCACGCATGACATTGAACTGACGTCGCTTCTGGCGTCGTGTTACGATAATTATCATTTTGACGAAAGTTTCGTCAATGATGACGTGCAATACAGTTATACGCTGCATAAAGGACCTGCAAAGTCAAGAAATGCCATCCGGCTGTTAAAGCAGATGGGTTACGATAAAAAATTAATTGACGATGCCAATGCGCTCACAAAGAAATTTGAAGAGACAGGCGCATGGTGTTAAATGAAAAGAGGTATGATTTATTTATGAAAGTATATATTTACACGGACGGCGCAGCGCGGGGAAATCCGGACGGGCCGGGCGGATACGGCACAGTTTTAAAATATATTGCGCCGGACGGAACGAATCACGAGCGTGAATTTTCGCAAGGGTATGAGAAGACCACCAACAACCGTATGGAACTGATGGCGGCAATCGTGGGACTGGAGGCGCTTAACAGGCCATGCGAAGTAGAGCTGTATTCGGATTCGCAATATCTGATTAAAGCGTTTAACGAAGGATGGCTTGACGGTTGGATAAAAAAAGGCTGGAAGCGCGGAAAAAACGAACCCGTAAAGAATGTGGATTTGTGGAAGCGTCTTCTTGCCGCGGCAAAGCCGCACCAGATCACGTGGCTCTGGGTAAAAGGGCATGACGGGCATGAATATAACGAGCGTTGCGATACGCTTGCGACAACGGCGGCGGACGGTGACAATCTGATAAAAGACGTTATTGAACAGTTTTAGAATACAGAGTATTCATAACAAGGGAATAAAATTCGATTGTGATATTGTGATTTTTGTTATTTTGTGGTAAGATTAGTTCGTTAAATTTTATACGGAGGTAGTTTTTATGGTTATGTTACATGCATTGGTTAGTGATATTGTTTTTGAAATTGCAAGATTTATCGTTCTGGGAGCATGTATGGTTGCCGGCGTGATGGTTGGCAGGAAGTTAAGAATGTCTTCCAACGCCAAAAAGACTGCGAAAGAAAAACAGGAAGCATAGGAAGTTTAGGAGGATAGTGACGTGAAGAACTACGGAGTGAATGACCTTAGAAGGATGTATCTTGACTTTTTTGAAAGCAAAGGTCATTTAAAAATGAAGAGTTTTTCTCTTGTACCACCGCACAGCGACAAGAGTTTGTTATTGATTAATTCCGGTATGGCGCCGTTAAAGCCTTATTTTACAGGGCAGGAGATTCCGCCGAGAAAGAGAGTGACCACATGCCAGAAATGTATCCGAACGGGCGATATTGAGAATGTCGGCAAGACGGCAAGACACGGTACGTTTTTTGAAATGCTGGGTAATTTCTCATTCGGAGATTATTTTAAGAACGAAGCGATTGCGTGGTCATGGGAGTTTCTCACGGAAGTAGTCGGTCTTGATAAGGACAGGCTCTATCCAAGTATTTATCTGGAAGACGACGAAGCGTTTGAAATCTGGAATCAGAAAGTCGGTATACCAAAAGAACGTATTTTCAGGTTCGGTAAGGAAGACAACTTCTGGGAGCACGGCGCTGGTCCGTGCGGACCGTGTTCTGAGATTTATTATGACCGCGGCGAACAGTACGGATGCTGTAAACCGGGCTGTACGGTAGGATGCGACTGCGACCGTTATATGGAAGTGTGGAACAATGTATTTACACAGTTTGAGAATGACGGCAAAGGCAATTATACCGAACTTGTCCAGAAAAACATCGATACCGGTATGGGGCTGGAGCGTCTTGCGGTCGTTGTCCAGGATGTGGATTCCATATTTGACGTTGATACGCTGGTGGCGCTTCGAAACCGCGTCTGCGAGCTGGCAGGGACAACATACAAGACCGACGAGAAAAAAGATGTTTCCATCCGTCTGATTACGGACCATATCCGCTCTGTGACTTTTATGATTTCGGACGGCATTATGCCGTCAAACGAGGGCAGAGGATATGTTCTTCGAAGGCTTCTGCGCCGTGCGGCAAGACACGGCAGACTGTTAGGCATCAACGGAATGTTTCTGGCGAAGCTTTGCAGTACTGTGATTGAGGTATCCAAGGACGGTTATCCGGAACTGGAAGAAAAGAAAGATTTTATTTTAGAAGTTCTCAATAAAGAGGAAGAGAAGTTTAACAAGACCATCGATCAGGGACTCGGTATACTTTCTGAGATGGAAGACGCCATGAAAGCAAAAGGCGAGACGGTTCTCTCGGGTCAGGACGCGTTTAAACTTTATGACACATACGGATTTCCGATGGATTTGACATTGGAGATTTTGGAAGAAAAAGGACTTTCCATTGACGAGAAAGGGTTTGGCGCTTGCATGGAGGAACAGCGTGTCAAGGCAAGAAACGCGCGCAAAACCACAAATTATATGGGCGCGGACGCGACTGTTTACGATGAGATTGACGCGGCGGTTGCTTCCAAATTTGTAGGATATGACAAGCTGGAGTATACCTCCAAAGTGACGGTGCTGACGACGCAGGACGAGCTTACGGACGCATTGTCGGACGGCGACAGAGGAACTATTATTGTGGACGAAACGCCGTTTTATGCAACGATGGGCGGTCAGGAAGGCGATACGGGCGTGATTGTGACACCGGAAGGCGAGTTTGCGGTTGAGGCGACTGTTAAGCTGAAAGGCGATAAAATCGGACATGTCGGCGTCATGATAAAGGGCATGATGAAGATTGGCGATTTGGTTACGCTGCGTGTAGAAGAAACGGGAAGGAACAATACCTGTAAGAACCACAGTGCAACCCATCTTTTACAGAAAGCGCTGCGTATGGTGCTTGGCACACACGTCGAACAGCAAGGTTCTCTTGTTACACCGAACAGACTGCGTTTTGACTTTACGCATTTCCAGAGCATGACTGCCGAAGAAATCGCAAAAGTCGAGGCAATTGTCAATGAAGAGATTGCAAAGAACCTGCCTGTTGTCACACAGGTTATGAATATTGAAGAGGCGAAGAAGTCCGGCGCGATGGCGCTGTTTGGCGAGAAATACGGCGATACGGTGCGTGTTGTTTCCATGGGAGAATTTTCAAAGGAATTCTGCGGCGGTACGCATGTTGCCAATACCGGTGCGATTTCGTTGTTTAAGATTGTTTCCGAAGCAGGAATCGCCGCAGGCGTCAGACGTATTGAGGCGCTGACGGGCGACGGCGTGCTTGCGTACTTTAAGAATATGGAAGAAGAACTGCACGCGGCAGCCAAGGCGGCAAAATCGGACGTTGCAGGACTTATCAAAAAGATTGAGTCCATGCAGGCAGAGATTAAGAGCCTTTCTTCCGAAAATGAAAGTCTGAAGAGCAGACTGGCGAACAACGCGGCAGGCGACGTGCTGTCCAAGGTAAAGGAAATCGGCGGCATGAAGTTTCTTGGCACGACGATGGCAGATGTGGATATGAATGCCCTGCGTAATTTAGGGGATTCATTTAAAGAGAAATTGGGAGAATGCGTGATTGTTCTGGCATCCGGTCAGGGAACGGATAAAGTGAATCTGATTGCCATGGCGACAGACGGAGCGGTAAAAAAAGGCGCTCATGCCGGTAATATTATTAAGGAGGCGGCACAGCTTGTCGGAGGAGGCGGCGGCGGACGTCCGAATATGGCGCAGGCAGGCGGAAAAAATCCTGCCGGAATGGAAGCGGCGCTTAAGAAAGCGGAAGAAGTGCTTGCATCCCAGCTTGGCTGATATGAACGGGAGTTCTTTTGAAAGGATTCATAATGAAATATCATAAAGCACTGATGATACTGTTTGTTTTGATATGTTGTCTTACCAGCTGCGGCGAAAATAAGATGGGCGCAACAGCAGACATGGATAAAAACAACAGCATCATGGAAAACGAAACGATAACGGAAAGTGAACCAAATAAAGAAGTTCTTACAGAGGAAGCAATACCGGAATATGATAGAAATATTCCGGTTTCTTTCGTTGATTATGACGCGCTGATGGCACAAATGGAAGATGGGCAGAGGGAAGCGTTTCGTGAATATCTTCCGGTCCTGACTGGGGAAGAACGGTTTATTGTGACGGATGTTGACTTTAAAGACGAAAAAGACGGGGAAACGAGAAGTTTTACCATGTATGAGTGGTTTGACACCATATACCCCGTAAAAGAATGTGATTTGAGCTTTAGCCGGGCTGCCTGTCTTGATTTGGATGATGACGGCATTTGGGAAGTGATTATACCGTTTTGGTCTTATTGGGACGAATATCTGGTTCTGCATAAAGAAGGAGACCTGTTTTACGGAACCAGCATCGGTTCAAGAGGATTTGCGTGTCTGCAGCAAAACGGATATTTTCTCACCTCTGGCGGTGCGCCCTGCACCCATGTCGAGCGGCTTTCGTTTCGCGACGGTGTGTTTGTAAGAGCAGAACATGCCCATGCCTGCGAATATTCAAAACCGGCATATGAAATAGAAGGACAGGCGGCAGACGAGGCTGCATGGGACGCATGGTATCTGGAAAATTTTAACGAAGATGTCATTTGGTATGAAGCACTGCCTAATTTATCACTGACGGCACAGGCAGAAGAAAAATTAAAGAAAAATGGAATTGATATCCCAAAAGGCTGCTATATCAGAAAGGTGACGAAAATCCCGTCAAAAGATTATGATATTGAGCGCATCTGGATTGACTATCTGGTTCAGCCGGAAAACGCCTACAAACATTGTGAAGATTATTATTTCCTATATGATAAAAAAACAGGAGAATTTTTGAGCTGCCTTCATGATAAGGTCAGCGATTATGAGCCCTATGAAGCATGCAGTTTTTTTGCGCATACGGAAGATGTGAACTTTGACGGCAGGGAAGATATCGTTATCCATAACGGTTATACCAGATATAATGCGGCGTATAGGGCATGGTTGCAGACAGAGAGCGGAGTTTTTGTGTATTGTCCGGAGTTTCTTGAGAAAATGGGAGATTATGAGCTGGACTTTGAAGAACAGGCAGTCATCGGTCGCTGGTCCGATGGAAGTGCCGGAAATACGACAATCGGCTGGTATCATTTTGAGGAAAACCAATATAAGGTTTATTATCGGGAGTATGTAAAACGATGCAGTCTGAACCCGGATAAAAAATATGAGACAATAACGCTCGGAGTGTCTTTTAACGGCGGGGATGCCACAGCCGCGTATATTTATTGTTTACCCAGACATTATGTTTACCCAGACAGCCGGGATGAAGAAGCGATTTATGCCATTCTGAAACCGGAAGACAGTTCCGATTATCTGAACGTAACATTTTATGCGGATGAAGCGTATATTAAGGAATTATACACGCTAAGACTGATTATGGCGAACCCGGAAGTTTTGTTGGAAGAAATCGTGTTTGACGATTATAATTCGGACGGGTATCTGGATATAAAAATACCGTATATGACAAAAGGAGCAGCAGAGATAATTGATACTGTTTTACTGCAGAATCCGGATACGGGACGGTTTGAACCGCAGGATAAGAAAACGCCGGGCAACTAAAAATATTCCAGATTTTGCAAAAAAGGTATTGACGAATGAATATTTTGTGATATAATCAGATTTGTGTGATTTACAGTGTCTCACAATCCTTATATAGAAGGGTGGTTAGGAAGAATATGTCAAATGTCATCGTCAAAGACAATGAGACTTTAGATAGTGCATTACGTAGATTTAAGAGAAACTGTGCTAAAGCAGGTATTCAGCAGGAAATCCGTAAGAGAGAGCATTACGAGAAGCCAAGCGTAAGACGTAAGAAGAAGTCTGAGGCAGCCAGAAAAAGAAAATTCAACTAGTTTAGTTTATGACCGGTACGATGTGCCGGTCATATTTTTTTGTCATCCGAATCCGGTCAGAAAATTGCCCTATCTGTGCATGACTGGTTTGTTCTTTGCATAAACTTTAATAAACTTCCGGCATAAGGTGATACATATATGGACTTATCACGTTCCCTGCATCTGCCTGAAGATGTTGTGAAACACTCATCGATTATCAATATCCTTGGTAATCATTCCATACTGATTGAAAATTTTAAGTCAATTATGGACTATAAAGAAGATTTTATAAAAATAAAAGCGAAAAACAGAATTATCTCCATTCATGGCGAACGGCTTACCATTGAATACTACAACCGGGAGGAAATCAAAATAAACGGCAGAATGAACAGTATTTTTTTTGAGGTGCTCCGTGACTAAACTGTTGTTGTTTTTTAAAGGAATCCTTACCGTTAAATTAATCAGCTCCACACCGGAACGTTTTTTAAATATCTGCAACGCAAACCATATTAAGATGTGGGATTTGACATTTATAGAAGACAGTTATTATTTTAAAATAGAACCGGCTGAATATTACCGGCTCAAGGGTATTTTGAGAAAGACAGGCTCAAAAACGGTTATCTGCGAAAAAAAAGGACTTCCTTTCACGATGTTCCGGTACAGAAAACATAACTGTTTTGTGGCGGGGATTCTTCTGGCAGTGTTTATGCTTTATATTATTTCTCTGTTTGTGTGGGATATCAGTGTGGAGGGAAACCAGATGATTACCGATGAAGTGCTCCTTGACACCTTGTACGAGTCGGGGATTCATCACGGAATGCTGCTAAAAAAAATATCGTGTGACAGTCTGGAAAAAATGCTGCGGAATACGTTTGACGATTTGACATGGGTGTCGGTGGAAATCAACGGAACACGGCTGATTATCCATGTGAAAGAGAATGATGAGGATTTTATTGTGCAAAAAAATACGGAAACCTGTAATCTTGTAGCATTAAAGCCGGGAATCATTCAGTCGATTGTTACCAGAAGCGGAACGCCGCTTGTGAAAACCGGCGACGAGGTAGCAGAAGGGGATGTTCTTGTAAGCGGGATTGTGGATGTCGTGGACGACTATGGAACGGTGATTTCACAAAAATGCGTCTGTGCCGATGCTGATATTGTGATTCAGACGACATATGAATATGAGGATATTCTGAAAAGAACGTATCAATATAGGATATTTACGGGGAAAAATAATAAAATGCTGTATATAAAATTGTTTGACTGCATTTTAAAACTCGGATTCTCACCCGGTTATGACAAATATGAAACGCTGCTTTCGGATACGCAGGTCAAGGTCAATGATAATTTTTATCTGCCGGTTCATTACGGTTTGATAACAAATACGGAATACCAGGAAGAGTCAGCGCAGTATACACAGCAGGAGGCGAAGGCGGTACTGGATAAGAATCTGGAATACTTTTTAGCGGATTTGGAAGAAAAAGGAGTGCAAATCCTTGAGAAAGATGTTAAAATGTATAAGGACAGCCGGGAATATATTTACCGGGGAGTGATTGCTGTATTGGAGAGTGCCTACACCCAGGCAGAAATCACACTGCCGCAAAATGACACGGGAGAGACAGATGAGTATCATTGAAGAATTAATTGAGGTTCCTGCAATACATGAGCAGAATGTATTCGGACAATTTGACGCATATATGAAGAAAATAGAGCGTGCGTTTCATGTGACGATTATAGAGCGTGACAGCAGGCTGAAGATTATCGGAAGCGAAACGGCGTGCAGGCGGGCAAAAGATGTGTTTTACAATTTGTTTGAGCTTTCCCGGAGAGGGAATACCATTACAGAGCAGAATGTAGACTACGCAATTTCATTATCGCTGGAGGATAAGGGCGGCGAACTTGTGGAACTTGACAGCGAGGTTATCT